>JBFLYF010000487.1:0-1761 GCA_040756795.1 Pseudomonadota bacterium | reverse complement strand
CGCGCAAGGCGGCTACACGCTGCTGCGCCAGTGCCACGAGGGCGAGCGCGACGTCGAGTCGGTGATCAAGGCGATGGAGGACTCCGGCCTGCGCGGCCTGGGCGGGGCCGGCTTCCCGGCGGGGCGCAAGTGGCGCATCGTGCGCGGCGAGGCCGCGCCGCGGCTGATGGCGGTGAACATCGACGAGGGCGAGCCCGGCACCTTCAAGGACCGCCACTACCTCGAGCGCGACCCGCACCGATTCCTCGAGGGCATGCTGGTGGCCGCCTGGGCGGTGGGCATCGACCAGGTCTACGTCTACCTGCGCGACGAGTACCACGGCTGCCGTGCGCTGCTCGAGCGCGAGCTGGCGGCGCTGCGTGCCGCGCCGCCGGTCGCCGGACTGCCGGCGATCGAGCTGCGCCGCGGCGCCGGGGCCTACATCTGCGGCGAGGAGTCCGCGATGATCGAGTCGATCGAGGGCAAGCGGGGGATGCCGCGGCTGCGCCCGCCCTACGTGGCGCAGGTCGGCCTGTTCGGCCGGCCCACGCTGGAGCACAACTTCGAGACGCTCTACTGGGTGCGCGACATCCTCGAGCGCGGGCCGCAGTGGTTCGCCTCGCACGGCCGCCACGGCCGCAAGGGGCTGCGCTCGTTCTCGGTGTCGGGCCGCGTGCGCGAGCCGGGCGTCAAGCTGGCGCCGGCGGGCATCACGCTGCGCGAGCTGGTGGACGAACACTGCGGCGGCCTGCCCGATGGCCACGAGCTGTACGGCTACCTGCCCGGCGGCGCCTCGGGCGGCATCCTGCCGGCCTCGATGGCCGACATCCCGCTGGACTTCGACACGCTGCAGCCGTACGGCTGCTTCATCGGATCGGCCGCGGTGATGGTGCTGACGAAGAGCGCGCAGCACGTGGACCGTGCGGTGGACGCCGCGCGCAACCTGATGCGCTTCTTCGAGGACGAGTCCTGCGGGCAGTGCACGCCCTGCCGCGCGGGCACGGCGAAGACGCGCGCGCTGATCGAGTCGGACCGCTGGGACACCGCGCTGCTCGCCGAGCTGTCGCAGGTGATGCGCGACGCGTCGATCTGCGGCCTGGGGCAGGCGGCGCCCAATCCGGTGGACTGCGTGGTCCGCTACTTCCCGCACGAGCTGGGGCTGTCATGAACAAGCCGGTCGACCTCATCGAGTTCACGCTGAACGGCCAGCCCGCTGCCGCCGCCCCGGGCGAGACGCTGCTGCAGGTGGCCAAGCGCTCGGGCGTGCGCATCCCGCACCTGTGCGCGAAGGACGGCCTGGAGCCGGCGGGCAACTGCCGCGCCTGCGTGGTGGAAGTGAAGGGCGAGCGCACGCTGGCGCCCTCGTGCTGCCGCATGCCGACGCCGGGCATGACGGTGGACAGCAGGAGCGAGCGCGCCGTGGCGGCGCAGACCATGGTGCTGGAGCTGCTCCTCAGCGATGCCGGCGAGGCGAGCGCGCGGCACACGCACGACTCCGAGCTGCTGTTCTGGGCGGACAAGTGGAAGGCGCCGCGGGGCCGCCTGCCCGGGCGTGAGCCGGTGGCGCCGGACGCCTCGCACCCGGCGTTCGAGGTCAACCTCGACGCCTGCATCCAGTGCACGCGCTGCATCCGCGCCTGCCGCGACATCCAGGTCAACGATGTGCTCGGCCTGTCGCGCCGCGGAGCGCACGCGAAGATCGTCTTCGACCAGGACGATCCCGTCGTCGCCTCGAGCTGCGTGGCCTGCGGCGAGTGCGTGCAGGCCTGCCCGACCGGCGCG
>JBFLYF010000486.1:0-1764 GCA_040756795.1 Pseudomonadota bacterium | reverse complement strand
GGTGGCAGGAGGCGCAGCTCACGCCGCTGCCCGCGGGCAGCTCGCCGGCGAGCTCCTTCTTCCACAGCGCCTCGTGCGCCGAGCCTTTGTAGGCGAGCGAATGGCGGTCCTGGTGGCAGCCGAGGCAAGCCTCTGCGGCGGCGCGCCTGGTGTCGAAGCGGTGCGCGGCGTGGCAGCTCGTGCAGCCGAGCGCCCTTGCGGCCGCCTCCTTCCGCATCGGCAGGCGCGCGGCCGACGGCGTCATGGGCGAGAGCCCGGCCGCGAGCCGCATGCCGTGCTTGCCGGCGAGGAAGCCCGCGCTCTCCTCGGCATGGCATTGCCTGCACGCTGCCGGTCCGGGGCGCTCGACCCAGGCGCCGCGCGGACCTTCGCCGCCGTGGCAGCCGCTGCAATTCACGCCCGCCCTGGCGTGCGCGGTTTCGAGCCAGTCGCGCTCGAGCGCGGCATCCACGATCACCGCCGCCGGCGCGTCGCGTTCGCCGGCGGCGAGCGCGCGCAACGGGTACTTCTGCGCCGGGTAGCCGGGATTCTGCCCGAGCGCTTCGCGCAGCGAGCGCTGCGGCAGCCGAGGATTCGCCGCCTGCGGCGGGTCGGTGAGATGCTTGAGCAGGAAATCCTCGTAGAGCGCGCGGTTGTCGTGATACTTGTGGCAGCCGGCGCTGTTGCAGCTGTCGAAGCCGAGTCCGGCGTGGCTCGGCCGGTCCCTGGCGATGTCGGCGTGGCAGTGGAAGCAGAAGTCCGCGGCGCGCGTCACGCCCATCGCGAGCGTGATCCCGGGCCGGTGCTCGACGTGGCAGGTCACGCAGAGCGTCGCCTCGAGCTTCTCCAGCCGGTCGGCGTTGCGCGGGTCCGTGAACTTGCTGCGCGGGTGCGTGTCGTTGGCGCGTTTCAGCTCGGCCCCGTGGCAGCGCTCGCAGGACTCCTGCAGCGCCGCGCGGCCGCCGAACGGCGCGCCATGGCAGGTTTCGCAGGCAAGCTCGATCTGGTGGTGGCCATGCGAGGTCTTGCCCGGCAGCAGCATCGAGCGCGCCGGGGCGAGCCACGGCGAGTTCGCCGCGGCCTTGTCCAGCAGCCCCGCCGCCAGGTATCCGCCGATCGCCGCGCTCATGAGTCCCCAGGTGATCCAGTGCGTTTTCAGAAGTAGTAGGTCTTCAGCACGTGCGCGGCGAGCAGCGCGGGGACGGGCCAGAAGACCAGCAGGTGGGCCCAGGTCCAGGCGCGGCGCAGGCGCGCGCCGCGCGCCGCGTCGAGCCGGTGCTCGAGCGCGACGACGCCGCCCGCGACCGCGCCGAGCACGATCACGCCGAGAAAGCTCGCGAGCAGCACGAGGTTGAGGTTGGCGCCGAAGCGCCCGCCGGTGTGCGCGGCGAGCGCGGCGAGCGTGAGGGCCGCGAGCAGCGCGTGGGCGACGCGCCAGAGCGCGAAGTCGCCCAGCCTGAAGCGGCGCATGCGCTTGCGCAGCGACAGGGCGAGCGCGAGGAGGCTGAGAACGAGCACGGCGTAGCCGCTTGCCTGCTTCCAGAGGCTCTCGCGCCACAGCACGTCCCAGGTCCACGCATGCTGAACGCTGGCCGGGTAGGGGATCGCGAACGCCACAACGGCCAGCGCGATGCCGAGCGCCGCCCCGCCGATGCCGAGCAGCGCGCGCGCGCCGCGCGCGCGCTCGCGCGGCGCTCCGGCACCGGCGAGCTCGGCGAGCAGCGGCCTGCAGGCTCCGCACACCGTGGACGCGCCGGTGGCCGCGGCGAGCGCCGCGGCGCTCGC
>JBFLYF010000485.1:0-1775 GCA_040756795.1 Pseudomonadota bacterium | reverse complement strand
TGGCGGTGGGGGCGCTGTCCGACCGCACGCGGCGCCGGCTGCCGCTGCTGCGCGCGCTGCTGCTGCTGTACCTCGCCTCCTGGCTGCCGTGGGTGATGGGCTGGCGCATGCCGCTCGTCGCTTCCTACGCGGCCTTCGTAGGCATGGGCGTGGGCATCGCCGGCGCGAGCCTCGCCTGGGCGCTCGCCAAGGAGCTCAACCCGCCGGCGCTCGCGGGCACCGCGACGAGCCTGGTCAACACCGGGGGCTTTCTCGGCACGGCGCTCTTCCAGCCGCTGGTCGGCTGGGTGCTCGATCTCGGCGGCGCGGACGCGCTCGAGGATTACCGGCGCGCCGCGCTGCTGCTCGCCCTGATCGCGGCGGGCGGGGTCGCGGCGGCGTTCCTGGTGCGCGAGACGAACTGCCGCAACGTCTACGCCGAGCTCAGAACGACCTAGGCAGGCCGAGCACGTGCTCGGCGACGTAGGAGAGGATGAGGTTCGTAGAGATCGGCGCCACCAGGTACAGGCGCGTCTCGCGGAACTTGCGCTCGACGTCGTACTCCGCGGCGAAGCCGAAGCCGCCGTAGGTCTGCAGGCAGACGTTGGCCGCCTCCCAGGAGGCCTTGGCGCACAGGTGCTTCGCCATGTTGGCTTCCGCGCCGCAATGCTGCTTCGCGTCGAAGAGGCCCGCGGCCTTGTAGCGCATCAGGTTCGCCGCCTCGATCTGCATGTAGGCCTCGGCGATCGGGAACTGGATGCCCTGGTTCTGGCCGATCGGGCGGTCGAAGATGATTCTCTCTTTCGAGTAAGAAACTGCTTTTTCAACGAACCAGTATCCGTCGCCGATGCACTCGGAGGCGATCAGGATGCGCTCGGCATTCAGCCCGTCGAGGATGTAGCGGAAGCCCTTGCCTTCCTCGCCGATCAGGTTCTCGGCCGGCACCTCGAGGTTGTCGAAGAACACCTCGTTGGTCTCGTGGTTCACCATGTTGCGGATCGGCTTGACCGTGAGGCCCTTGCTCTTGGTGTCGACGAGGAAGATCGACATGCCGTCGGACTTCTTCGCGACGCCGGCGAGCGGCGTGGTGCGCGCGAGCAGGATCATGAGCTCCGAGTGCTGCAGCCGCGAGGTCCAGACCTTCTGGCCGTTCACCACGTAGCGGTCGCCCTTCTTCACCGCCATGGTCTTGATGCGCGTGGTGTCGGTGCCCGCGGTGGGCTCGGTCACCCCCATCGACTGCAGGCGCAGCTCGCCCGTGGCGATCTTCGGCAGGTATTTCTTCTTCTGCTCCGCCGAGCCGTGGCGCAGCAGCGTGTTCATGTTGTACATCTGCCCGTGGCAGCAGCCCGCATTGCCGCCGGACCGCGTGATTTCCTCCATGATCACGGAAGCCTCGGTGAGCGACAGGCCCGAGCCGCCGTACTCCTCTGGGATCAGCGCCGACATCCAGCCCGCCTTGGTGAGGGCGTCGACGAACGCCTCGGGGTAGGCGCGCGCCTCGTCGATTCTCTGCCAGTAGGCGCTGTCGTACTGCGCGCACAGCGCGCGCACGCCGTCGCGGATGTCCTGATAGGTCGATTCCATTGGCGAAATCTACTCCAATAGCAGTGCGGGAAAGGTGTGTCCCGATCATAGCACAGTGCATCACATTCGTAGTACAATCGCCCGATGGCTTCCGAGCTGAACGGCGTCAAACGGATCGGCGCGACAGTGCGCGTGGCGCGTCGCGCGCGCGGCTGGTCGATGCGCGCCGCGGCGGCGCGGCTCGGTCTTTCGGTCCGGTTCCTGAGCGA
>JBFLYF010000484.1:0-1804 GCA_040756795.1 Pseudomonadota bacterium | reverse complement strand
GCTGACCCGAAGTGCGCGATCGTGATGTACCCTCTGTGCCAACATAGGTGAGACAGTTGCCTCCTGCCTTATTACTGTAGAGGGCGAGGAGGATTGGATGCATGGGGAAGGATGCTCAAGGGGAGGCGAGGGGGGAGGGGCCGTCCGGACGCGGCCTGAGGGCGATCCGTCGCCGGTGAACGTCGAGGTTTCCGAACGCCCCCTGCGACGACGATTCACCGCCGAGTACAAGGCCCGCATCCTCGCCGCGGCCGACGCCTGCGCGCAGCCCGGCGAGCTCGGCGCGCTGTTGCGACGCGAAGGATTGTACGCCTCGCACCTGACGTCGTGGCGCAAGCAACGCGAGGCCGGCGCGCTCGAAGCGCTCGCGCCGAAGCGGCGCGGTCGTCGGGCGCAGGCGGCGAATCCGTTGGCGGCGGAAAACGAACGGCTGCGACGCGAGAACGAACGCCTCGCCGCGCGCCTCAAGCAGGCGGAGGCGATCATCGAGGTTCAAAAAAAAGTCTCCGAGATCTTGGCGCCGACGCCGAGCGCGGCGCCGAACGAAAGGAGCAGTTGATGCAAGCCGCCAAGGAATTGAGTTGCGACGTCGGCGCCCAACAGGCGTGCGCGGCGCTCGGCGTGTCACGCGCCACGTTCTATCGCCGCCAGCGCGCGCCCACACAAATGCACGCTCCATCTGTGCGCCGTTCGTCCCGCGCGCTGTCCGAATCAGAACGCCAAGCGGTCCTCGACGTGTTGCACGCGCCGCGGTTCGTCGATCGTGCTCCGGCGGCCGTGTATGCTCAATTACTCGATGAAAACCGCTATTTGTGCTCGATCCGCACGATGTACCGACTGCTCGACGCGCATCACGAAGTCCGCGAGCGGCGCAATCAACTGCGGCATCCCGAGTATCGCAAGCCCGAGCTGCTGGCGACCGGGCCGAACCAGGTCTGGTCGTGGGACATCACCAAACTGCTCGGCCCGCGGAAGTGGACGTACTACTACTTGTACGTGATCCTCGACATCTTCAGTCGTTACGCGACCGGCTGGATGCTGGCCGAGCGCGAGAACGCCGAGCTCGCCGCGCGGCTGATCCGCGAGACGTGTCACCAGCACGACGTCCACGAGGATCAACTCACGTTGCACTCCGATCGCGGGCCGGCGATGAAGTCGCATACGGTCGCGCAATTGCTCGCCGCGCTCGGCGTCACGAAGTCGCACAGCCGGCCGCATGTCTCCAACGACAACCCCTTCTCCGAGAGCCAGTTCAAGACGCTCAAGTATCGCCCGGAGTTTCCTGACCGCTTCGCCTCGTTCGACGAAGCGCGGGCCTTCTGCGGCGAGTTCTTCCGCTGGTACAACCATGAGCACTACCACAGCGCCCTCGGCCTGCTGACGCCCGCGGTGGTCCACTATGGCCGCGACCGATCGGTTCTCGCGGCACGCAACCAGACGCTGCTCGCCGCTTACCAAGCCCATCCCGAACGCTTCGCCGACGGCCCGCCCCAAGCCCGGCGACCGCCCGCAAGCGCCTACATCAATCCTCCGACCGTCGCCTCGGCGAACAGAGAAGAGGAACCCGTACCCGCCACCGCTCCCGCGGCGGCAGTACACTAAATTCCACCGGCAAGTGTCTCAGAGACGTTGACACGTACCGCGGACCCGGCCGGGTCCAATACGTTCACCGGTACAACACCAGCGATCCCGCCAACCCCAGCATTGAGTTCGCGTTGAGCGCGGAAATCACCCCGGCTGATCAAGGCGCCCCCAAAATGGCTCCGCCTGTCACGCGCTAATTGGTATACCAGCGCGCAGTTCG
>JBFLYF010000483.1:0-1809 GCA_040756795.1 Pseudomonadota bacterium | reverse complement strand
CGCGCGCTTCTTCGCGAGGATGCGGTCGAGGATATCCGCCATCAGCCGCGACCAGCACGTGATCGGCGCTGGCGAAAGCGAAGCTGCCTGCGTTTCCGCTCCCAATAGGCGGGCGTAACCTCGATTGCAGGTCCGGATGCGAGTCCTGCACGGAGCATTGCGAGCAGCTTCACTTCCGCGCGCGCAGCCGCAGCTCGGCGCGAGCACATCACGACCGTGGCTCCGAGGAGGATCCTGCGTCGGGCTCGCCATTCTGCAACATTGCTCGCACATGCTGTTCCAGCTCGGGCAGCGAGCGGCGAATGGTTTCCCATACCACTTCCAGGTTGATCTCGAAGTAGCCGTGCGACAGGCGATTGCGCATGGCATAGATCGTCTTCCACGGTATCGCCGAATACCGCGCCGCGAGTTCAGGGTGCTCGTCCAGAATCCGCCGCGCGGCCTCGCCGATGACTTCGAGATTCCGGATAACGGCGTCCTGTGTCTTCTGATCCGTGCAAAACGCCGCCTTGTCCAGAGACGCGGTATAAGACTTGATCCTCTCGATCGCCGCGACCACGTGTTCGAGATATTCCCGATGGCGCTCGGGCTGGGCGCCGGTCACAGCGGCTGCGCTTCGCCCAAGACCCGGTCGCGCACGCGCCGCGGAAGATCGCCCGGCGTAAGCACGTCTACGGACATCCCGAGCAACTCCTCGAGCTCCAGCTGAAGACTCGCGATATCCAGCAGCGTAGCGCCCGGCAAGGGGTCTACCAGCAAGTCCAAGTCGCTTCCCTCGACATCGTCGCCGCGCAGCGCGGAGCCGAACACGCGTGGATTCCCGGTGCGGCTGCCTGCCACGGCTCTCCGGATCTTCTCCCGGTAAAGTCGAAGCGCTTCCGAAGGCCGCATTGTCGGATCCCTTTCAATCTGCGACGGGTTCGCCGCGGGCGCGCACGGACGCGCTCGCGACGATTTTACGCCCGCTTCGTAAACGCAACGAAATCGTCCAGCTTCTGCTTGGCCGCGCCGCTGGCGATCGCCTTGCGCGCGCGCTCGATGCCGGCCTCGAGCGACTTCGCCACCCCCGCGACGTAGAGCGCGGCGCCGGCGTTGAGCAGCACGATGTTGAGCGCCGGCCCGGGCTGGTTCTCGAGCACCGCGAGGATCATCTGCCGGGACTCCTCCACCGTGTTCACCTGGATCGCGCGCCGGTCGTAGATCTCCAGGCCGAACTGCGACGGGTGCAGCTCGTACTCGCGCAGCTCGCCCTTCGCCAGCTCGCCGACCATGGTCTCGCCCGAGATCGAGATCTCGTCCAGGCCGTCCTTGCCGTAGACCACCATGACGTGCTTCGCGCCCAGGCGCTGCAGCACCCGCACCTGGATGCCGACGAGGTCCGGGTGGAACACCCCCATCAGCTGGTTCTGCGCGCCCGCCGGGTTGGTGAGCGGCCCGAGGATGTTGAAGATGGTGCGCACGCCGAGCTCCTTGCGCACCGGCCCGGCATGCTTCATCGCCGGGTGGTGGCTGGGCGCGTACATGAAGCCGACGCCGACCGTCTCCACCGCGCGCGCGATCCGCTCGGGCGGCAGCTCGAGCTTCGCGCCGAGCGCCTCGAGCACGTCGGCGCTGCCGCTTCGCGAGGAGACCGAGCGGTTGCCGTGCTTGGCGACCTTCGCGCCCGCGGCGGCGGCGACGAAGGTCGCGGCGGTCGAGATGTTGAAGGTGTGCGCCGCGTCGCCTCCCGTTCCCACCACGTCTACGACGTGCTGGTGGTCCTTGAGGGGAACCATGGTGGCGAACTCGCGCATCACCTGCGCGGCCGCG
>JBFLYF010000482.1:0-1815 GCA_040756795.1 Pseudomonadota bacterium | reverse complement strand
CGGGCCGCCCCCGCGGCGCGCCCGCGCGCCACGCGGCGGCGCACCTCGGCGGCGGAGGTCTCGCCGCCCTTGGCGTACTTCTCGATGAGCGCCTCGCGGCAGATCTCCTGCTCGGGCAGGGCGCCGGTGTCGGGCTTCAGCGTGGAGGTGTCGGGCGTGTTCATATTGTTTTTCTATCCCACATCAAGTTCCGGAGACAGGTCTTTGATCGAGCTACGGTTTCTACACCAGTTTTTCGGGGGAATAAAGCCACTAGGGGTAGGTCCGGCGGGCCTGCCGCCCAGGGCCCGCGCTTGTCCAAAATTTCCAAGGACTTGCCGCCTCGCGGCGGCCCTGCCTAGCCCTAGTGGTTTTCGATCCGTGCCGACTACCGGTTGGGGGTGGGTCGGGCGCGGACCTGTATAAGTTTACAGTATCTAGGCGGCTTTGGGTTCGGCCTGGGGCTCGGCGGCGGCCCCCATCTGCTGCTGGCGCGCGGCCTTGAGGATGTCGGCCACCTCGGCATGGCCGAGGCGCAGCGCGAGCTCCACCGCGGTGTCCCCCTCGCGCGTCACGGCGTTCGGGTCGGCGCCGTTCTTGAGCAGCAGCTCGACCATGCGGCCGTTGCCCTTCATCGCCGCGTAGGCGATCGCGGTGTAGCCGTTGTCGTGCTGCAGGTTGGGGTCGAAATTCATCATCAGCACCTTCTGCGCGTACACCAGGTTGCTCTTCTCGATGGCGTAGAAGAGCGCGCGGATGCCCTCCGGGCTCTTCTCCTTGGGCCTGGGCTCCAGGCCCGTGGGCATCAGCTTGACGAAGTAGTTGATCAGCTGGATGCCGACCATGGCGACCAGCGCGAGCACCAGCGGGATCTTGGAGATCTGGACGTAATCGGCGATCTGCTGGTCGAGGTTCGCGCCGAGGATCAGCAGCACCACGGCGAGGAAGAAGAAGAACTTGAGGTAGAAGAACAGGCCGACCACGATCCCCATGCCGAGCACGCCGAGCAGCCAGTTGCGCTCGATGCCGTAGTCGTCGAGGGTCTCGGGCGGAAACTGCGCCAGCAGCGCGGCGAGCGCGATCAGGCCGAACAGCAGCACCTCGCGCACGCGCATCCTGGTGAGCAGGTCGTCCTTCTCGATCGTCTTCTGCAGCGCCATCGTTGCTCTCCCCCGGGGTGGTCCCGCTCTTGGCCGGCACCCCGGATTTTCGGGTCTGCGGCGCGGGGTTGCAAGCCCGGCGTAGAATTTCGCGCATGTCCAAGGCATTCGTGCGCGAGAGCGACGCGGACGAGGCGCCGCGCGCGCCCGAGCCCGCGCCGCCGCCGGCGCGAAACTACATTTCGCCGGCCGGCTACGCGCGCCTCAAGGCCGAGCTGAAAGCGCTCGTCGAGGCCGAGCGCCCCGAGGTGGTGAAGGCGGTGGCCTGGGCGGCCTCGCTCGGCGACCGCTCGGAGAACGCCGACTACCTCTACGGGAAAAAGAGGCTGCGCGAGATCGACCGGCGCGTGCGCTTCCTCATCAAGCGGCTGGAGGCGGCGCAGATCGTCGAGTCCGCAGGAAAAGATTCGGAACAGGTTTTTTTCGGGGCCACGGTGAGAATAAAAACCAGGAGCAAGACCCGGGAAATCACCATTCTCGGCGTCGACGAGGTCGACCCGGCCAGGGGGCGCGTGTCGTGGATCTCGCCGATCGCCAAGGCGCTCCTCAAAGCGCGCGAGGGCGATCGCGTGACGCTCAGGACCCCGGCGGGAGTCGAGGAGCTGGAGATCCTGGAAGTCCGCTACGACCCGATCGATTGAATTCGGGGACGGAGCCCGATCTCCGGAGATCGGGC
>JBFLYF010000481.1:0-1819 GCA_040756795.1 Pseudomonadota bacterium | reverse complement strand
CTGTTCGCCTCGGGCAGCGCGCGCATCGAGGCGCGGCTCGAGCCGATCGTGCTGCGCATCGCCGAGGCGCTCGAGCAGGTGCCGGGCAGCGTCCTCGTCACCGGCCACACCGACGACGTGCCGATCCGCACCGCGCGCTTTCCGTCCAACTGGGAGCTCTCCACCGAGCGCGCCGTCTCGGTGGTGAAGCTGATGCAGGGCAAGCTCAGCACGCCCGCGCGCCTGCGCGCCGAAGGCCTCGCCGACTCCGAGCCGGTGGCGCCGAACGACACGCCGGCCAACCGCGCGCGCAACCGCCGCGTGGTGATCATCCTGAGGAGCTCGCCGTGAGCGGCTGGCTGCGCAGCCGCTGGCTGCTGGGGGCGCTCGCGCTCGCCGCGTTCTCGCTGGTCGTCTGGCTCGCGGGGGACGCGCTGAGCCTCGCCGGCAGCCGGCCGCTCGACCGGCCCTGGCAGCGCGCGCTGCTGATCGCGGTGGTCGCCGCGGCATGGCTTGCGCGGGAGATGTGGCGCGCGCGCAGGTCGCGGCGCGAGAACGAGCGGCTGCTCGACAGGATCGCGGGCGCCGGGGCGCCGGCGGACTCGGCGGCGCGCGCCGCGCACGAGGTGGCGCTGCTGCGCCGGCGCTTCGAGGAGGCGGCGCAGGTGCTGAAGACGGCGCGCTTCGCCGGTCCGGACGGCGAGCGGCGCTACGTCCACGAGCTGCCCTGGTACGTGATCATCGGCGCCCCGGGCTCGGGCAAGACCACCGCGCTGGTGAACTCGGGGCTGCGCTTCCCGCTGCCGGGCGCGGGCGCCGAGCCCGGCATCGCGGGCGTGGGGGGCACGCGCAACTGCGACTGGTGGTTCACCGACGACGCCGTGCTGCTCGACACCGCGGGCCGCTACACCACGCAGGAGAGCGACGCCGCGGCGGACGCGGCCTCCTGGATCGGCTTTCTCGACCTGCTGAAGCAGTTCCGGCCGCGGCGGCCGCTGAACGGCGCGCTCGTCACGCTGAGCGTCTCGGACCTGGTGCTCTGGAGCGATGAAGAGCGCTCGCGCTACGCCGCCCACGTGCGCAGCCGGCTCGCGGAGCTGCGCGAGCGCCTCGGCGTGCGCCTGCCGGTCTACCTGCTGGTCACCAAGTCGGACCTGCTGGCCGGCTTCATGGAGTTCTTCGGCGAGCTCGACGCCGAGCGCAGGGCGCAGGTCTGGGGCGCGACGTTCGCCTACCCGGCCGGGAATCCCGCGCAGAGTTTCGCCCTGGAGTTCTCGCTCCTCGAGCAGCGGCTCTACGCGGAGATGCTCGAGCGCCTCGACCAGGAGCGCGACCTGCAGCGGCGCGCCGCGATCTACCGCTTTCCGCAGGAGCTGCACGGCACCGGGGCGCTGATCGGCCGGTTCCTGGACGCGGTGTTCGGCGACCTGGAGCAGGGCGCGCTGCCGCTGCGCGGCGTGTACTTCACCAGCGGCACGCAGGAGGGCAGCCCGATCGATCGCGTGCTCGGCACGCTCGCGCGCAGCTTCAAGCTGGACCGCGCCGCGGCGGTGGCGGCGAGCGGCACCGGCAAGAGCTTCTTCCTCATGCGCCTGCTGCGCGAGGTGATCTTCCCGGAGTCGGGCCTGGCGGGCGGCGACGCGCGGCTGGAGCGCCGGGACCGGCTTTCGCGCTCGCTCGCCTACGCGGCGATCGGCGCGGCGGCGCTGCTGCTCGCCGCGCTCTGGAGCGTGGCCTATGTCGGCAACCGGGACTGGGTCGCCGCGGCGCAGGCGAAGATCGCCGCCGCGAAGAGCGAGATCGACAGGCTCGGCGTGCCCCGCCCGGGCGAGGAGGCAAG
>JBFLYF010000480.1:0-1826 GCA_040756795.1 Pseudomonadota bacterium | reverse complement strand
GCACTTCAAGCTCACGCTGGTCACGCGCGCCGCCTTCAACCAGGGATTCGCCATTCCCCGCCCGCCGGTGCGCGGGATACGATAGAGGCCTGCATGCCGTATTTTTTCGAACGCAAGACCGAGACGCTGCCGCGCGGCGCGCTCGCGCGGTTGCAGTTGAAGCGCCTGCGCGCCACCGTCGCCGAGGCCTGGAAGAACGTCCCGCTGCACCGCAAGCGCATGCGCGCGGCGCGCGTGCAGCCGCGCGACATCCGCTCGCTCGAGGACGTGCAGCGGCTGCCCTTCACCATGAAGGCGGACCTGCGCGACCACTATCCGTTCGGCCTCTTCGCGCGGCCGCGCAAGGCGCTCGTGCGCCTGCACGCCTCCTCCGGCACCACCGGCAAGCCGACCGTCGTCGGCTATACCGAGCACGACATCGACGTCTGGTCCACGCTCATGGCGCGCTCGCTCGCCTGCGCCGGCGCGCGCCCGGGCGACGTCATCCACAACGCCTACGGCTACGGTCTCTTCACCGGGGGCCTGGGCGCGCACTACGGCGCCGAGCGGCTGGGCGCCACCGTGGTGCCGATGTCGGGCGGCGCCACCGAGCGCCAGGTGCTGCTGATCACCGATTTCCGCGCGCGCGTGCTGTGCGCGACGCCTTCCTACGCGCTCAACATCGCCGAGGTCGCAGAGCGCGAGGGCGTGGACCTGAGGAAGGGCAGCCTCGAGGTCGGCGTCTTCGGCGCCGAGCCCTGGAGCGAGGCGATGCGGCGCGAGATCCAGGTACGCCTGGGCCTCAAAGCGATCGACATCTACGGCCTGTCCGAGATCATGGGCCCGGGCGTGGCGAGCGAGTGCCAGGCGCAGGACGGCCTGCACGGCTGGGAGGACCATTTCCTGTTCGAGATCATCGACCCCGACAGCGGCAAGGCGCTGCCCGCGGGCGAGGCGGGTGAGCTGGTGATCACCACGCTCACCAAGCAGGCGCTGCCGATGATCCGCTACCGCACGCGCGACATCACGCGGGTGACGACCAAGCGCTGCGCCTGCGGCCGCACCCACTTGCGTCTGAAGCGCATCACCGGCCGCAACGACGACATGCTGATCATCCGCGGCGTCAACGTCTTCCCCTCGCAGATCGAGGCGGTGCTCGTAGGCCTGGAAGGCGTCGCGCCGCACTACCAGCTCGTGGTCGAGCGCCGCGGCAACATGGACGAGCTGACGATCGAGGTCGAGCAGCTCTCGACCGCCTTCTCGCCGCAGGCGATCGAGCAGAGCGTCCAGCACCAGGTGAAAAGCCTGGTCGGCGTCACCGCCGCCGTCGTCGTGAAGAAGCCCGGCGAAGTCCCGCGCTCCCAGGGCAAAGCCGTCCGCGTTCGCGACCTGCGGCCGAAGCCGCTCTAGTACATTACTCTGTAACAACGTAACCGGGGTTCGAATCGCCCAGGGGCGCCATTATTTGGCTACTGTGCATGCTTAAGGGCTACTTCGACGCCAGCGGTAAAGGCGCGAAAGACATTTTCATTCTTGCTGGATGCATCTCCACGGCAGAACGATGGGAGGCATTTGCGGACGAATGGCAGACGGAACTGGATGGCGGCAAGGATGCCAAAAAACGGCAACCGATAAAAGTGTTTCGATTGGCGAATATGAATGTCAAGTCCGCCACAACGCTTCGACGCTGCGCGATCTTCGATAAGATTTTGCGCGAACACATCGTTGCTCGCCTGGCGGTATTGGTAGACGTGGCCGCACTGACGAAGCTCATGCAAAACAGTTGGTGGACTCCTTTCCTCGCTAAGGATCTCGAGCCGAACGATACGGCGTACTGGTACGGGTTT
>JBFLYF010000048.1:0-13654 GCA_040756795.1 Pseudomonadota bacterium | reverse complement strand
CCGGTGGGGGCGTGGACATGGGTGTATTGTAAACGATCGTTTACAACGGGCGCCAGGTACGGGCGCCTAAAATCGGGGACGGAGCCCGATTTCCCGTGAACGCCCCCGAGAACCTGGAAGCCACCCGCTGGCTCGAATCCTTCGCCGCCGCGCTCTCGCAGCGCGACGCGCGCGCGCTCGCCGCGCTCTTCGCGCCGGACTGCTTCTGGCGCGATCTCCTTGCCTTTACCTGGGACATCCGCACGCACGAAGGTACTGTTGAGGGTTTACTCAGTAAAAGCTGTTCGAACTGGAAGCTGGAGCACTTCCCCGTCTCCAATCCGTCCGAATCCTGGTTCTCCTTCTCCACCGCCGAGGGCCCCTGCGTAGGGCACGTGCGCCTGCATCCCGGGGAAAATGCGGGCCGCGCCTGGACGCTCTTCACCGCCCTTCGCGGCCTGCACGCGCATCCGGAGCGGCCCCTGCACGCGCTCGCGCGCGAGCCCGATCTCGGGGTCACCCGCCAACCGTACGTCGTCATCGTGGGCGGCGGGCAGGGCGGCATCGCGCTCGGCGCGCGCCTGAAGCGCCTCGGCGTCCCCGCGGTCATCCTGGAGAAGAACGCGCGCGCCGGCGACTCCTGGCGCAAGCGCTACGCCTCGCTCGTGCTGCACGACCCGGTCTGGTACGACCACATGCCCTGCAAGCCCTTCCCGCAGGGCTGGCCCGTGTTCACGCCCAAGGACCGCCTCGCCGACTGGCTCGAGGCCTACGTGGAGGAATTCGGGCTCGACTACTGGTGCGGCTCGCCCTGCCTGGGTGCGGTTTTCAAGGATGGTTTTTGGGAAGTCAGAACCGAGCGAAAAGGCGTTCCAGCAGTCCTCCGCCCCAGGCACCTCGTCCTCGCCACCGGCATGTCAGGATTTCCTTACGTGCCGCGGATCCCCGGCGCGGCGGACTTCAGCGGTACGATCCTCCACTCGAGCGCGTTCACGGGGGGAGCGGGATGGCGGGGGAAGAAGTGCGTCGTCGTAGGCGCGAGCACCTCGGCGCACGACATCTGCGAAGACCTGCACGCGCACGGCGCGCACGCGACCATGGTGCAGCGCTCGAGCGTCGTCGTCGCCACCTCGGAAGCGCTGCTCGAGCACGCCTGGGGGCGCCTCTACTCCGAAGCGGCGCTCGCGCGCGGCATCACCACCGAGATCGCCGACCTGACCCTCGCCTCGGTCCCGCACAAAGTCCTGCCTTCGCTGCAAAAGCCGCTCTACGAAACCATCGCCCGGCGCGACGCCTGGCTCTACGACGGCCTCGCGCGCGCGGGCTTCCTGCACGACTTCGGCGAGGACGGCTCGGGCATCCACACCTGCTACCTGCGCCGCGGCGCGGGCTACTACATCGAGACCGGCGCCTCGAAAAAAATCATCGACGGCCGCATCAAGCTCGCCTCCGGCGCGGGCCTCGCCCACATCAACGAGCGCTCCCTCACCCTCACCGACGGCCGCACCCTGCCCGCCGACCTCATCGTCTTCGCTACCGGCTACGGCTGCATGAGCGAGTGGGCCGCGCAGCTCATCTCGCCCGAAGTGGCCGAGAAAGTCGGCAAAGTCTGGGGCCTCGGCTCCGCCACCAAGTACGACCCCGGTCCCTGGGAGGGCGAGCTGCGCAACATGTGGAAGCCGACGAAGCAGGAGGGGTTGTGGTTTTTCGGGGGGAATCTCATGCAGGCGCGGCATTACTCGCTATATCTAGGAATCCAGCTGAGGGGACGTCTGAGCCAAGATAGCCGTTAGTGCGTAATTTGAGGCCGGGAGAACAAGATGGCTGAGAAATCAGACCTTGATACGTGGGTCAATAACGCTCTTCGCGATCATGGGGGTAGTTCCACGTTGCTCAATGTCGCTAAGCATATTTGGAAGCACCATGAGCACGATCTAAGGGGATCAGGCGATCTTTTCTATACCTGGCAATACGATATGAGATGGGCCGCGAACCGTCTTCGGCGCCGCGGTGTGATGAAGCAGGAATCAGTGTCGCCGCGTGGAGTTTGGGAACTGGCGAAGCCCTAGATTCACGAGGACCCCGCAAGGAAATCCGGGGCAGATGCAGAGGCGATGTCGCACCGACGCGGAAGTAGCATTGCGTCAAATGTGAGGGGGAATGCCAAGAACGCCGGAAGCAGGGGAAGTCGTTCGCGTACGGAGTCGGGCCTATGTCGTAGAGGCTACGCAGCCTGACACGGGAGGAGGCGAGGGTACGCTCGTCTCCCTCGCTTGCTTGGACGACGACGCCCAAGGCCAGCGCCTCGACGCGATCTGGGAGCTCGAGCTCGACACGGAAATCCTCGACGCCGAGGCCTGGCAGGCGATCGGGCGCCGCGGCTTCGACAATCCGCGCCACTTCAGCGCCTATCTACACACGCTTCGGTGGAACTGCGTCACCGCAACAGACCCGCGGCTCTTCCAGGCCCCGTTTCGCGCCGGAATCAGACTTGACGCCTACCAGCTCGATCCACTGGCGAAAGCACTCCTGCTGCCGCGGGTAAACCTCTTCATAGCCGATGATGTCGGCCTCGGCAAAACCATCGAAGCGGGGCTAATCGCGAGCGAGCTGCTGCTGCGCCGGCGCGTGCGCGAGATCGTAGTCGCCTGTCCGCCGTCGATGCTCGGCCAGTGGAAGGACGAGCTCGAATCGCGCTTCGGCTTGGTTTTCGAGATCCTCGATCGCGCCTATATCGATCGGGTGCGGCAGGAACGCGGGTACGGCGTCAACCCTTGGGCGACCTTCCCGCGCTTTCTCGTCTCACAGCGCCTACTGGTTGATGAGACCTATGTGGCGCCGCTGCGCGATTGGCTGGGCACCCTGCGTGCCGGGTCCCTTCTCATTCTTGATGAAGCACATCACGCCGCGCCCGCGAGCGGCGCACGGTATGCGATCGACTCACGCATCACCGCTGCGATCCGGCAGATCGCCGGCCGCTTCGAGCATAAGCTTTTTCTCTCGGCCACGCCGCACAACGGGCACTCGAACAGCTTCAGCGCGCTCCTCGAGCTGCTCGATCCGCATCGCTTCACGCGCGGCGTGAGGGTGCTGAAGGCAAACCTCGACGCGGTGATGGTGCGGCGATTGAAGGAAGACATCCGCACGCTTGAAGGCGGCTTCCCGCAGCGCAAGGTGGTGCAGGTGGATATCGACGGTCTCCCGGAAAGCGCTCCGGAGCTCGCGCTCTCGAAGTTGCTGGATGAATACCGCCAAGTGCGCCAAGAGCGCATGTCTGGCGCGACCAAGCGCAAACAGGCCGAGGCCGGGCTGCTGATCTCAGGCCTCCAGCAGCGGCTGCTTTCTTCCGTCGAGGCATTCGCGCGCACGCTCGCGGTGCACCGCCGGACGATGGAGCGGCATTGGGCGCGGGAGGAGAAGGCCATCGAGGCCAACGTGAGCGCTTCGCTGGATCTCTTGGTGGACGGTCTCGCGGCGGACGACGACCGCTCGCAGCTCTCCGAGGAGGAAGTCGAAGCGCTCGAAGCGCGAGCGATCGAGGCAGCTACTGCCGCGACGCTTGGCGAAGGTTCAGGCGAGGCTGTGGCACGGGAGAAGACGCTCCTCGCCAGAATGGAGGATGTGGCGGAGGCGGGACGGCGCGTACCGGATGCGCGCGTGGGGCATCTCATCAGGTGGATTCGCGAGAACCTATGCCAGGGCGCGTGCGTCCCGGGGGAGGGCATCCCGACAGCGGACGCGCCGTGGAAAGACCTGCGCCTGCTCATCTTCACCGAATACGAGGACACGCGGCGCTATCTCGAGGGCATGCTGCGCGCCGCCGTCGCCGGCACGCAGGGTCACGAGTACCGCATCGAGGTTTTTCACGGTCCGACGTCGCCGCAGCGGCGCGAGGAGATCAAACGCGCCTTCAACCTGCCGCCGCGCGAGCATCCAGTACGGATCCTGATCGCGACCGACGCAGCGCGCGAAGGGCTCAATCTGCAAGCGCATTGCCATCACCTCTTTCACTTCGACGTCCCGTGGAACCCGAGTCGCCTCGAGCAAAGGAACGGCCGGATCGACCGCAAGCTCCAGCCTTCGCCAGTGGTCTATTGCCACTACTTCTTCTACAAGCAGCGCGAAGAAGACCGCGTCATCCGAGCGCTCGTTCGCAAGACCGACACCATCCGGCGCGAGCTGGGGAGCCTCGCCGAAGTGCTCGAATCGCGGCTCGCGCAGGCGGTGCGCGGCGGCATCAAGCGCTCGGAAGCGGGGAAGCTAGCCGAGCAGATCGAAAGCGTTGGCCCCGACACGGACAAGCGCGCGGTGGCCGAAGAGGAACTGGAAGCGGTGCGCGAACGCCAGGACGCGCTTGCCAAGCGCATCGACGCGATGCGCAACCGTATCAACGCCGCGCGCGAATGGATCGGCTTCGACGCCGAGCACCTGCGCGATGCACTTTCGAGCTCTTTGCAACTCCTCGGGGCGGAGCCGCTCGCGGCGGCGGCCACGCCGGAGGGCACGCCGCAGCGCTTCGCGTTTCCGAACCTCGACACGCGCCAGGGCGCGGCGCCGACCTGGGCGCCGACGCTTGATACGCTGCGCGCACCGCCGAAGGAGGGTGCACGCGACTTCCGCTGGCGCCGCGACGCGCCCATCCGGCCCGTCACCTTCGAGGCGCCTCCCGGCATCGACGAGGGGGCGGTCCAGCTCCACCTCGAGCACCGCGTCGTGCAGCGCCTCCTTGGAATCTTTCGCGCCCAGGGCTTTACCCAGCACGATCTGTCGCGGGCCTGCCTCGCCAACACCGGTGATGCCATCCCGCGCGTCGTGCTGCTCGGTCGCCTGGCCCTCTACGGCAAGGGCGCGGTTCGCCTGCACGAGGAAGTTCTTTCCGTGACAGCGCGCTGGACAGACGCCGCCTCGCGCAAGGGCGCGCTCGCCCCTTACGGACGCGAGGCCGAGGCCAAGACGCTTGAGCTGCTCGAACAGGGATTGAAACCCGCGGCACATCGCCCGGTGACCTCCGAGGTAACGGCGCGCTTGCAGGCGGGCGTGGCAAGAGACATCCAGGAGCTTCTCCCGCACCTTGAAGTACGCGGCAAGGAAGCGCGGGCGGACGCCGAGGCGAAGCTCGCCGAGCGCGGCCGCATCGAGTCCGAAGGGATGCTCAAGATCCTCCAGGATCAGAAGGCACGCGTCGCAGCCGAGTTGGGCAAGGAACTCCCGCCTCAGCTCGAGCTGTTCAGCGACCAGGAGAAGCGCCAACTCGAATCCAACCGCCGCTACTGGCAACGCTGGCTACAGGATGCGGAGCGCGACCTCGTAAGGGAGCCGGCGCGGATCCGCGACTTCTACCAGACGGCCTCGGCGCGCATCGAGCCGATCGGTCTTGCCTACCTTTGGCCGGTGACCGGCTAGAGACATAGAGCACACCGTGGAACGCCTCGGAAAATTTGCGGACGCCCGAACCAAAGTACTTGCAGACGTGAAGCGACTCGTTGCCACCGTACAGCAAGTGGCAACCACTCCGATCGGCTCGGTGGAGGCCGGGATAGCGATCTTGAAGCAACTACGAGCTGGGACCTACGAGGATCTGAATCAGATCCAACATGAATTCATGATTGTCCGTGCGGCGGAATGGCTCGTCGGACAGAAGCGCTGGTCCGGTGAAACTGTCTGGTTCTGGAATCCGCGACAGACGGGCCCAGCGGACGAACCAGATTTGCGTGGGGAGATCAACGGCACCGTCTTGCTATCCGCTGAGATAACGACTTCCACGAATCCCCAAGGCGAAATTGACACTCGCATGAGGGACACGCTTGAGAAACTCTCGAGAATGGCCGGGGCACGTTTCTACTTCACCGCTTCCTCCGCCATGCATCAAAGGGCAAGCACTAAGATAGCCAAATCAGGCTGGCAGATTGAAGCTGTTCATCTGTCCAATGTTGCGAGCGTACTTTAGATGAACGGCGATCCCTCCATCCGCGATCACAAAGCTTGGATCGGTTATCTCCAGCCTGACGGCTTGGTCGTCTCGCCGGCGGCGCTCGTCGACGCACAGGTTCTCCTGCCGCGCGAAGGTGCGGCGCGGCAGGAAGCGTTTGCACAGATGGTCGAGGAGCGCGAGCTTGAGAGCGGCGACACCGTATCGCTGATCCCAAACCTCGCGCGCTTCCTGCACGAATTCCTGGAGTGGCCGCAGGATTGCGTCTACGGCCTCGACCCCGTGCGTCCGATTCCGGAGTCGCTCTCGGTGCAGCTGCCGGAGCTGGGCGAAACGCTGAGTCCGCAGTTCGCCTTCCGCGACGTGCGCGCGGGCGACGCGGCGCCCTGGCTCATCCTCGGCCAGTGGCATCCCGCGGGCGCCGATCTCGACGCGGTGCATACAGGGAGCGACGCCAAGTGGTCTGCCTCGCTCTCGCGCCGCTTCGAGCGACTGCTGCGCGAGACTGGCGTACCGATCGGCATTATCTCGAACGGCACCTCCCTGCGCCTGGTCTACGCGCCGCGCGGTGAGAACCCCGGCACGCTGACCTTTCCCGTTTCGGCGATGTGTGAAGTCGCCGGGCGCCCGATCCTCGCCGCGCTCGAACTGCTGCTGCACCGAATTCGCCTGCTCTCCGCGCCCAGCGAGGCGCGGCTCCCAGCGCTCCTCACGAGGAGTCGCGAGTATCAGAGCCGTGTCTCCACCGCGCTTGCCCAGCAGGTGCTCGATGCTCTCTACGAGCTGGTTCGGGGCTTCCAGGCAGCCAATGAGCGCACGAACGGCGAGCTCCTGCGCGGGCCGCTCACGCAGAAACCTGATGAGGTCTATGCGGGGCTCCTCAACGTGCTCCTTCGGCTAGTGTTCCTTCTCTACGCCGAAGACCGCGGTCTCACGCCCGGCTCATCGCTCTATCTCGGCCACTACTCGGTGCATGGCCTCTTCGAGCGCCTGCGCGCGGACGAAGAGCGCTACCCCGACACTATGGACCATCGCTTCGGCGCCTGGGCGCAGCTCCTCGCACTCTTTCGGGCTGTGCATGGCGGCAGCCGCCATCCCCAGCTCGCCATGCCGGCGCGTTCGGGCTACCTCTTCGACCCGGCGCGCTTTCCCTTCCTCGAAGGCGGCGCCACGAAAGTTCCCCTCGTCCCGGACGGCGTCGTCTATCGCGTCTTGCGCAAGCTCCTCGTCTTGGAGGGCGAGCGCCTCTCCTACCGCACGCTCGACGTTGAGCAGATCGGTAGCGTGTACGAGACGATGATGGGCTTTCGCCTCGAGCTCACGCGCGGCAACACGATCGCGCTCAAGCCCGCCAAGGCGCGCGGCGCGCCGACGGCCGTCAACCTCGACGAGCTGCTCGACGTGCGCCCCGCGGAGCGCTCGAAGTGGCTGCGCGAGCGCACCGACCAGAAACTCACTGGCGAAGCCGAAAATGCGGTCAAGGGCGCGCAGGGCGTCGATGCGCTCCTTGCCGCCCTCGAACGGCGCATCGCGCGCAACGCCACGCCCAACGCCCTTCCCGCGGGCACCATGGTCCTTCAGCCCACCGACGAGCGCCGCCGCTCCGGCTCGCACTACACCCCGCGCTCCCTCACCGAGCCGATCGTGCGCACCGCCCTCAAGCCCGTGCTCGAACGCCTGGGCGACAAGCCCACCGCCGAGCAGATCCTCGACCTCAAGATCTGCGACCCCGCCGTCGGCTCCGGCGCCTTCCTCGTCGAAGCCTGCCGCCAACTCGCCGAAGTCCTCATTGAAGCTTGGCAGACCCACGGCAAGCTCCCGACGATCCCGGCCGACGAAGACGAAATCCTCTACGCTCGGCGTCTCGTCGCTCAGCGCTGCCTCTACGGCGTCGACCGCAACCCCCTCGCCACCGACCTTGCGAAACTGTCCCTGTGGCTCGCCACCCTCGCGCGCGACCACCCGTTCACCTTCCTCGACCACGCCATCCGCTCGGGCGACTCCCTGGTCGGCCTCACCCGCCAGCAGATCGCCGACTTCCACTGGAAACCCGAGCCTCGCCGCGTCCTCGGCCAGGACCTTCTGGAGCGCCGCATCGACGGCGCCACGAAAGCCCGCAAAGAAATCCTCGAAGCCGACGAAGAACTCGTCGGCCCCGCCCTCAAACGCCAGAAGCTTGACCTAGCCGACGAGGCCCTCTCCCTCGTCCGCTTCGCGGGCGACTGCGTAATCGCGGCCTTCTTCGCCGCCGACAAGGACCGCGCCCGCAACCAGAAGCGTGACGAGTTGCTGATGCAGTTCAACGCCTATCTCGAGCGCCAAGACCTCGCCGCCGACCGCGCCGTCAGCGCCCTAAGGGCGGATCCGTTTCCGGTTCGTCCCTTTCACTGGCAAGTGGAGTTCCCCGAAGTCTTCGACCGCGAGAACGGTGGCTTCGACGCGATTGTTGGCAATCCCCCGTTTGCAGGAAAGAACACTCTCATTAACGGCAACCGAGAAGGCTACCTGGATTGGCTTCAAGCGCTTCACGAGGAAACTCACGGAAACTCCGACCTCGTTGCACACTTCTTTCGACGAGCTTTCAGTGCATTGAGGTCTGGTGGCACTTTCGGGTTGATCGCAACAAATACCATCGGTCAGGGTGACACGCGATACTCAGGACTTCGGTGGATATGCACGCATGGTGGGACGATCTATGCGGCTCGTAAGCGTTACAAGTGGCCAGGCGAGGCAGCAGTTGTCGTAAGTATCGTTTACGTCTCGAAAGGTTCGCCACGGGAACCTAATGACCTGGATGGGCGCGCTGTGCGTCAAATTACGGCCTATCTTTTCCATGCGGGAGGTCATGAGCATCCTGCCGTTCTGAAGGGGAACGCCGGTAGAAGCTTTCAAGGAAGCATCGTTCTGGGCATGGGTTTCACGTTCGACGACACGGGCACGAGAGGCATTGCCACTCCAATTTCAGAAATGGAAAGGCTTATCTCCAAGGATGCGCGCAATAAAGAGCGCATCTTTCCTTACATCGGCGGCGAGGAAGTGAATGATGACCCGAGACATCGGCATCATCGCTACATCATTAATTTCGAGGACATGCCCTTAGCGCGAAAAGACCTCGGTAAAAAGTGGAGCGGCGCTGGCGAAGAGCAGCACAACGCGTGGCTACGATCCGGATTCGTGCCTTTGGACTATCCCGGCCCTGTCGCATCGGATTGGCCGGACTTGCTTGAAATCGTAGATCGCAAAGTCAGACCCGAGCGCGAAACCGACAATCGTGCATCCTATCGACGCTACTGGTGGCAGTTCGCCGAGAAGCGCGTCGAGCTCACTAGGGCACTCAGTAACATTCACGGCACCGGTAAGGTTCTGGTTACCAATTGTGGAGCAACACCGCACTTGGCGTTCGCGCGACTAGACCCACGAATGGTGTTCGCAAATTCGCTGGCAGTGGTGACGTCGGAATCGAGTGCGATGTTTTGTGTTCTTCAATCGCGTATCCATGAGGTTTGGGCGCGTTTCTTCGCTTCTTCACTTGAAGATCGCTTGCGCTATACACCGAGTGATTGCTTTGAGACCTTTCCATTTCCTCTTGATCTGAACTCGAGCAAAGCGTTGGCGGACGCTGGGGGCGAGTACTACGAACATCGCGCCGCATTGATGATTGGAACTGGCGAAGGTCTTACAAAGACCTACAACCGCTTTAATGATCCCGATGAGGCGAGCGCAGATATCCTGGAATTGCGCCTGTTGCATTCAAAGATGGATCGTGCAGTGCTCGATGCCTATGGATGGCCGGAATCGAGCCCAGAATGTGAGTTCATCCTTGAATACGAGGACGAGGGTGAATCAGGAGAGGAAGCCAGCAGGAGGAAGAAGCCTTGGCGCTACAGGTGGCCCAACGATTTCCGAGACGGCGTACTCGCGAAGCTGTTGGTCCTCAACGCTGAGAGGGCTCGCGAGGAAGGACTTGCAGTGACGGCAAATGCCGTTCCGCTGTCCGGCTCGCCGAGTCGGCCAAGAAAAGGGCGCAACCGGACTGTGTCCACAACAGACTTGTTCGATCTTTAGGAATCACTTTGGCGGCGACATCGACAATGGTACGGGCGGAACTGGTTGAGGCGCTGCGCCTCGATCTAGTAGGGCCTGACAACACACATCGGTTCGCGAAGGAACTACTGCGCGAGCCGCCGTCGCGCTGGTATCTGACGGGGTATCTGGTGCCGGCGGATGCGCCGGCAGAGCAGAAGGTCGACCTGACCTCGGATGATGAGCTGGATGAGGGCGGGGATGCGGAGGGATCGGATGATGCGTCGCCGCCGGATCGGGCGGGGGCGAGGAAGAGTTTGCTGCCGTCGTCGCTCGGGTTGAGCGTCCTGGTCGCCGGCGGGATGAAGGAGCTTGAGGCGGTGGTTAGGTGGGGCGATTACGTGTGGGAGGGCGGGGAGCAGGACGAACCGAAGGATGAGGCGCTCGCGCCGGTGGAGACGGCGCCGGATGAGCCGCAGCCGCAGGGGGTTGCCGAGCCGAGTCCCGAAAGCAAGCTGCCGGCTGCGCAGCCGAAGGGGAAACGCGGGTATCGGCGCGATCCGAGGGAGGAGCGGGTCACGATCAAGATTCCGAGTGCCGACAGTCCGCCGGTGGAATGGCCGCTGCCGAATAGTGGTGGGCTAGTGGTGAGTGCAACATGCCGCGACGTGAACGAGGCAGGGAAGGCAGGGAGGCTGCCAAAGGGCACACGCTCTGTGTCGGTGTTCCTGGTGAATAGACGTGCCGTGGATATCGAGCACAGGTCGCGTTCGTTTGTGTTCCAGGCGGAGCTGCGCCTCGTGTCGACGCAGCCGTTCGTGGCGCGGCCAGACTTGCGTGGTGGGGTGCCGGCGGCGGCAAACGAGGAGTGGGATGAGTTGACGGCCGACCTTCAATACCGCGACGTGTTTGAGTATGCGGTCGGACACGGAGTTTCGGCGCGGGCGACGAGGGATGCGGCCGGGGTCTGCCGGGAGGTGTGCTCGTGCTGGATTCCGTCGGCGGAGGTGGAGCGTGTCGCGCCTTCGGCGATCGCGGGCGTGGAGCTCGGGATGGAGGCGCTCGCGCAGCTCACGGACGGTGCGGACGCAGCGGCGAAGCTCGGCGCGCTCGCGCAGGAGTACCGCAATTGGATTTCAGGGCAGCGGGGCGGACTCGCCGCGCTGAAGCTCGAAACGAGGCGCCTGAAGACGGCACAGGAGCTGCTCGTTCTCGCCGAGCACGCGGCAAAGCGCATCGAGGCGGGAATCGCGCTCCTTGCGGACGCGCAGGTGCTGGAGGCTTTCCGCATCGCCAACCGCACCATGGCGCAGGCGGCGCGGCGGCGCGAGGCGATCCAGCGCCAGATGAAGCCCGAGGCAGTCGATGCGCCGCGCTGGCGACCGTTCCAGATCGCGTTCATTCTCATGACGCTGAAGGGCATCGCGGATCCCACGCACGCCGACCGCGACTACGTGGATCTCCTTTTCTTCCCCACGGGTGGCGGCAAGACCGAGGCGTACCTGGGCCTCGCCGCGTTTTCGATGGTGCTGCGACGCCTGCGCGACCCGGGAATCCGTTCTTCCGGCGTGTCCGTTCTCATGCGCTACACGCTGCGCCTGCTGACGCTCGATCAGTTGAGCAGGGCCTCCGCGCTCGTCTGTGCGCTGGAGCTCGAGCGCGAGAAGAACGCAGCCAAACTCGGCGCGTGGCCGTTCGAAACCGGCCTGTGGGTAGGGCTGGCTGCGACGCCGAACCGCATGGGCCGGCGCGGCGACACCGGATCCGGCGCGGAATATACGGCGTACATCAAGACGCAACGGTTCATGCGCGATTCGCGAGGCAACCCCGCGCCCATTCCGATCGAGAACTGCCCTTGGTGCGGCACCAAGTTCGATCGCAATTCATTCCGCCTGGTGCCTACGGTGGATCGCCCGATCAATCTGCGCGTGCACTGCGTCAACGAAAAGTGCGATTTCAGCGGCGACCGGCCGTTGCCGGTGCTCGGCGTGGACGAGCCGATCTACCGGCGCTTGCCGGCGTTTCTCATCGCGACGGTGGACAAGTTCGCCGCGCTTCCGTGGACGGGCGAGGCGGGAACGCTTTTGGGCCACGTCGATCGCTACGACGACAAGGGCTTCTATGGGCCGTGCAGCGATGCGGCCGGAAAACCCCTAGGCGCGCCGCTGCCGCCGCCCGACCTCATCATCCAAGACGAGCTGCACCTAATCTCCGGGCCGCTTGGGACGGTCGCGGGCGTCTACGAGACGGCCATCGACGCGCTTGCGAGTCGCCAGTCAGGCGACAAAACACTGCGGCCGAAGGTCGTTGCCAGCACAGCGACGGTCCGCCGCGCCGATTCGCAGATCCGGGCGCTTTTCGGGCGGCAGAACGTTACCGTCTTTCCGCCGCCTGGGCCTGACCGCCACGATTCGTTTTTCGCCCATACCGAGCGCACGGAGGTCACGCCGGCAAGGCTCTATGTGGGCGTGGCGGCACCGGGGCGCAGTCTCAAGGTGGTTCTGCTGCGCGCGTCGCTCGCTTTGCTTTCCGCTGCGCAGACCGCGTGGCTGCGAGAGGGCGGCAAGAGAAACCACGCCAACCCAGCCGACCCGTACATGACTCTCCTCGGCTATTTCAACAGCCTCCGCGAGCTGGGCGGCAGCCGCAGGATCGTGGAGGACGAGGTGAGAACGCGCGTCGCGCAGTACTGGCGCCGCAAGCGCGTCGAGCCCGACGATCAGCTCTTCTCCGACCGCAACATCAGTTACGACGTGCTGGAGCTCACTTCGCGCGAGCCCACGAACAAGGTGGCGGCCACCAAGCGCCGGCTCGCGCTGCCGTTCCACGAGGACGAGCGTGTCGATGTCGCCCTTGCGACCAACATGATCTCGGTGGGTCTCGACATCATTCGCCTCGGGCTGATGGTTGTGCTCGGCCAGCCGAAGGCGAGCGCCGAATACATCCAGGCGACGAGCCGCGTGGGACGCGATCCGACGAAGCCAGGACTTGTGGTGACGCTCCTGAACGTGCACAAGCCGCGCGACCGCTCGCACTACGAGCGCTTCGAGACTTATCACGCCACGTTCTATCGGGCGGTTGAGGCGACCAGCGTGACGCCATTCTCGCCGCGCGCGCTCGACCGTGCGCTCGCCGCGGCGCTCGTGGCGCTCGTGCGGCAGGGCAGGAAGGAAATGACCCCAGCTCTTGGCGCCGAGCAGATCCTCACGCTGCGCTCGCAGCTCGATGTTTTCGCTGAGCGCTTCGCCGAGAGGGCGCGCAATCATGACCGCAATCTCAGCGCGGCGCGCGCCCAGGCGCTGCGCGATCATGTGCTCGCGCGTGCGAAGAGCCTGCTCGACGATTGGAGCAACATCGCGGCCAATTTCCACGCGACAAATACCCACCTTCAGTACCAGCAGGAGAGCGGAGCGGCGCAGCGCCTCCTTTACGAATTTCTCCACCCGGAAGTGGACACCCTGCCGCCCATCCGTCGGCGCTTCCGTGCTAACCGCTCGATGCGCGATGTCGAGCGCAGCGTCGAGATCGCGGTGAAGAATCTGAACGACTGGGGCTCGCCGTGAGCGAAGGCAAGCTCCGCTCGAGCCAGATCATTACCACCTTCGGGCCGGGGGCGATGGTGGATTTTCCAGATGCATCCGTGATCGTCGGAGGGCTGGACACCTGGAAGTACGACGCCGAAGTGCCGGCGATCGAGGAGCCGCGCCTTGTCGAGAAGCTGAA
>JBFLYF010000479.1:0-1854 GCA_040756795.1 Pseudomonadota bacterium | reverse complement strand
GGCGTCCACCCAGTCGGCCAGGCCCAGCTCCTGCTCCGCTTCCTGCAGCGTCTCGCCGGGTTCGGGCGCCTCGTCGCTGCCGGCGTTCATGTCGGCCAGCGCCTCCTCGGCGGTGGCGAAGGGGCCGAACTCCTGGTGGCCGTCGGGCGCGATCCAGTAGTAGCCGTCGGGATGGCGCACGATGCTGCCGTCGTCGGGCAGCGAGGTGTCGGCCAGCGAGGCCTCGTCGAAGCCGGGCTCCGGCGGGGTGTTCAGCGTGGCTTTGAGCGACTTCATGGCAGGCCCTCGGCGTTGACGGCTCCATCCTAGGCCCCCGGCCATGCGCCGTGTTGAACTGCATCAATCGGTCACCGTCGCCCGATCGCCTGCCGGCATACTGCGCGCATCATCTTCTTCGCCCGGAAGGCCCCGCCATGCGCCTGCTGTCGCTGCTCGCCGCCACCCTGCTGGCCCTGACGCTGGCCGGCTGTGCCTCGCTCGCCGGACGCGACCCCTTGCGCGTCGAGCTGGTCGGCATCGAGCCGATCGAGGGCCAGGGACTGGAGCTGCGCCTGGCCGTCAAGCTGCGCCTGCAGAACCCGAACGACGGCGCGGTGGAGTACGACGGCACCGCGCTCGAGCTGGAGGTCAACGGCCAGACGCTGGCCACCGGCGTGAGCGACCAGCGCGGCAGCGTGCCGCGCTACGGCGAGAGCGTGCTGGTGGTGCCGGTGAGCATCTCGGCGATGAACGCGGTGCGCCAGGCCCTCGTGTTCACCGACGGCAAGCCGCGCGAGGCGGTGCCCTACGTGCTGCGCGGCAAGCTCGCGGGCGGGGCCTTCGGCGCCGTGCGCTTCACCAAGGAAGGCTCGATCGCCATCACGGCGCTGACGCGGACGCGCTGAGGCGGGCGATGCGGCCGTCGGCCACCCACACCGCGGCCACCTCGGTGGCGCGTGCGCCCATGGCCGGCGACATGCCGGTGGTCTCGAAGTCGATGACCGCGATCGCGCCCCTCAGATCGCGCCGGCGCAGCCGGGCGCGCCGCAGCGGCAGGCGAGCCGGCCCTCGTGGTGCGTCTGGCCGTAGTGCACGGTGATCTCCTCGCCCGGCGCGATGTCGCGCATCGCGTAGAACTCCACGCGGCCCTGGCGGATGCGCAGCACCGCGTTCGGCCGGCACGAGTGGTTGGTGTAGCGCAGCGGGTCGCTCGATAGCGTGGCATCGATCGCGCGCGTCTCGCTCAGCTCGACGATCATGATGCGCTGCCGGCCCTTCGCACGCCGGCGCGCCTCGCGCACGCTGATCGGCTCGCCGCGGATCTCGCCGATCTTGCGCCGCGCCGGCACCGGCTCGGCGGCGAAGGCCCCGTGGCCGTCGATGCGGCTGGGCTTGACGTCCACCGCGTACTTCTGCGGGTCGGCCGGCACGCCGCGCGGGCGCACGGGCGGTTCGGGTGCAGGCGGGGGCGGCAAGGTGTCGAGTCGAGGCATGGCGGCGATTGTCGCGTCAAGCCCCGGCCCGGGGGTGCGGCGCGCCAAGCGCGCGCACTTTCTCACGCCGCGCGCCACTCGATGACGAATAGGCGGCGCAGGTCACGCCTTTTCGCGTTCATGCCCTGCGGCCGTGGTCGATAAGCTTTCCATCACGACGCTTTCTGCTGGACACACCATGAACCGCTTCATCCACCCCACGCAGGCCTACCGCCCGAGCGCCTACGGCGCGCTGATCGAGTGGGAGGAACTGCCTTCGCTTTCCGAGCGCCTCGTCAACGTCGACGCGGTGCGCGGCGCGGGCACCTTCCAGAACCCCGCCGCGATTCGCCACAGCTGGGACGTGACCCTGCCCGCCGCGCTCGATCCGCTGCAGGAGAGC
>JBFLYF010000478.1:0-1860 GCA_040756795.1 Pseudomonadota bacterium | reverse complement strand
TCGCCGACCATGAACGTCTCGATCGCGCTCGCGCGGCTTCCGGCCGCGGCCGCGCCGGGCGAGCGCGTCAAGGTCGCGGTGCGCGAGCGCGACCTCGAGGCGCGCGTCGTGCAGCCGCCCTTCGTGCGCAACGGCAGGATCCTCGTTTGAGAACGGAGAAGCGTGATGAAGATCCCAGATGACCTGCGCTACACCGCCACCCACGAGTGGGTGCGGCGCGAAGCCGACGGCACGCTCTCGGTCGGCATCACCGATCACGCGCAGGACTCGCTCGGCGAGCTGGTGTTCATCGAGCTGCCGGAAAAGGGACGGTCCCTGGGCGCGGGCGAGGCTTGCGCGGTGGTCGAGTCGGTCAAGGCCGCCTCCGACGTCTACGCGCCGGTCGCGGGGGAAGTCGTGGCACGCAACGACGCGCTCCTCGCGGCGCCGGGCGAGCTCAACAAGGACGCCTACGCGGCGTGGCTCTTCCGCATCAGGCCCGCGGCGGGCGCCGGGCTCGGGGAGCTGATGGACGGCGAAACCTACCGGAAGAGCTTTACCTCATGACGCTCGAGGAACTCCTCGACCCGAACGCCTTCGCCGCGCGCCACATCGGCCCGGACGCGCGCGACGAGCGCGCGATGCTGGAAGTCCTGGGGTTGCCCTCGCTCGAAGCGCTGCTCGAGGAGGCGCTGCCCGCCTCGATCCGCCAGGCCGAGCCGCTCGCGCTCGCGCCGCCGCGCACCGAGGCGCAGGCGCTCGCCGAGCTGCGCGCGCTCGCGGCGCGCAACCAGCTCTGGCGCAGCTGCATCGGCATGGGCTACGCGGCCACGCACACCCCGCCCGTCATCCAGAGAAACGTGCTCGAGAACCCCGGCTGGTACACCCCCTACACGCCCTACCAGGCCGAGATCTCGCAGGGGCGGCTGGAGGCGCTGCTCGCCTTCCAGCAGATGCTGATCGACCTCACGGGACTGCCGGTGGCGAACGCATCGCTCCTTGACGAGGCGACCGCCGCCGCCGAGGCGATGGGCCTCATCCAGCGCAGCACGAAGAGCGCGGGCCGCGCCTTTTTCGTGGACGCGCGCTGCCATCCGCAGGTGATCGCGGTGATCGAGACGCGCGCGCGCTGGCTCGGCATCGCGCTCGTCGTGGGGGATGCGGCGCGCGAGCTCGATCCCCGGCGCGTCTTCGGCGCGCACCTGCAGTACCCGTGCACCGAAGGCCGCATCTGCGACTGGTCGGAGCTCATCGGCCGCGTGCACGCCGCGGGCGGCCTGGTCTCGCTCGGCGTGGATCCGCTGGCGCTCGTGCTGCTCAAGTCGCCCGGGGCGCTCGGGGCGGACGTCGCGGTGGGCTCGGCGCAGCGTTTCGGCGTGCCGCTCGGCTACGGCGGCCCGCACGCGGGGTTCCTCGCCACGCGCGAAGCGCACCTGCGCCAGATGCCCGGGCGCATCGTAGGGGTGACGCACGACGCCGCCGGGCGCACGGCGCTGCGCATGGCGCTGCAGACGCGCGAGCAGCACATCCGGCGCGAAAAAGCGACGAGCAACATCTGCACCTCGCAGGTGCTGCTCGCCAACGTCGCCGCGTTCTACGCCATCTGGCACGGGCCCGAGGGCCTGCGGCGGATCGCGCTGCGCACGCACCTGATGGCGCGGCTGCTCGCGCAGGCCTCGCCGCCCGAGCAGCCGTCGTATTTCGACACGCTCACCTGGCGCGCGGACGCGGCCGCGGTGCGCGCGCGAGCGGAATCGAAACGCATCAACCTGCGCTATTACGGCCCGCAGCGCGTAGGCGCGACGCTCGATGAGACCACCACGCTCGAGGACGTCGCCGATCTCGCCTGGGTCCTGACCGGAAGGCCTTTCGATGCCGCAG
>JBFLYF010000477.1:0-1884 GCA_040756795.1 Pseudomonadota bacterium | reverse complement strand
CCGTCGTCGTCTGCATGATCTGCGCGGCGGCCTCCGGGTTCACCGAGCCGGCGACCGGGATGGTGGCCTGCACGATGTCGAGGTGCTCCTTCGCGGCGCGCGCCATCTCGCAGCTGTTGGTCTGCTGCGCGGCCTGCAGCTCCAGGATGCCCGCCTGGACGGCCGCGGCGCCCGTGAGGAACTTGTACTCGTTGCGCGCGTCCACCTGGTCGGCGAACTGGCCGAAGCGGATGGCCCGCAGGTACTCGTCGCGCGACTGGCCGGCCTGCCCCGCCTCGAGCGCCTTCTGCGCGATGCTCGCCGCGATGCCGCCGACGAGGCGCGCGCTGTCCCCCGCCGCCTGCGCGGCCTGGAGCGCCGTGAGCGCGCTGTCCGGCTGGCCCTGATCCGCGTACAGCTGCGCGAGCACGAGGTTCGCCTGCGCCGCCCGCGGGTTGATCGCGAGGCCGCGCTTCAGCGTCTCGGTCGCCTGCTGCAGCTGGCCCGCGTCGCGGTACACGCCGGCCGCGCCGACGAGCAGCTCCGCGTCCTGCGGGAACTTCTGCGTGCCGCGCGCGATCACCTCGGCGGCCTTCTGCGGCTGCTCGGTGGCGACGTACGCGTTCGCCATGCGGAGGAAGTACTGGCGGTCCACCGCGGTGTCGATCTGCGCGAGCATCTCGCCCGTGCGGATCGCGTCCGGCCAGCGCTGCGCGGCCTGGTAGACGAGGAACGCGGTGCGCGTGAGGTCGAGGTCGCCCTCGTTCTCGGCGAGCGCCTCGGTGATGATGACGGCGGCCGTGTCGTACTTGCCGCTCGCGGCGAGCTGGTTCACGACGCGGTTCTGCAGGTCCGTGTTGCCCGGATCCGCGGCGAGCCACGAGGTGAGCGTGTTGTTCGCGGCGTCGGTCTGGCCGAGCGCGACCTGCGCGTTGTACTTGTGCGGGAGCGCGGCGCGGCTACGCGGATCGATCGCGAGCACCTCGTTGGCGAGGGCGAGGATCGAGTCCGGCGACGCCTCCTGCGCCGCGAGCACGTTCAGCAGGCAGATGCGCGCGATCGTCGTGCGCGGATACTCCGCGATCGCGGCGGCGGCGGCCTGGCGGGCCTCCGCGTACTTCTGCTGCGCCGCGCTGTTGTAGCACTGCTGCTCCTCCTCGAGGTGACCGCGCGCCTCCTTCACGGCGCGGGCGATCGCCTGGCCGGCGTCCTGCGGACGCGCGACCGTCTGCGACGGGAGCGGCTGCACGAAGACCTGACCGCGGCCGAGCACGAGGCGGGCGTCGACGCGGAACTGCCCCTGCACCGGCGTCACGTTGCCGTCGACGTACGTCGTCGCGCGCAGCTGGCGGGCGAGCGCGTTCGCGTCGCTCTGCGACAGCGGCTCGTCCGTCGGGTAGCCGGCGTTCTCGAGGTTCGCGTCGATGTCCTTCTTCGTGATCACCCACAGGTCGCGCGCGTTGAACTCGCGCATGAGGCGATCACGGACGGCGTTGGCCGCCTCGACGCCCGCCGCCTTGTCCGGGCCGCGGAAGTTCACGACGACGATGCGATCGGTGTTGGGCTGCGGAGCCCCTCGCTGCGTCGTCTGCGCACCGGCCGCGGTCGCCGCGCCGAGCGCCAATCCTGCCACCATCACTGCGACCGCGCGGGCCTGACGATGCCGAGCCATCAATGTCGTAACCTCCGAGGCGTTGAACGAATCGGTCCCGCACCGATCTACCCGCACGGGAGCGGCAGGGTCCAAACGGACGGCAACAACTTACAAACGAATGGGCGAAGAGGGACTCGAACCCCCGACATCCTGGGTGTAAGACAGGCGCTCTGACCAGCTGAGCTATTCGCCCCGGCGCGGCCGGGGTCGCCGACCACCCGTGCCGCCGAGGGGCCCGCGGGCTCCTACCG
>JBFLYF010000476.1:0-1896 GCA_040756795.1 Pseudomonadota bacterium | reverse complement strand
CTCGCCACTCGCCTGTTCGAGGCGCTGGCCGACCGCACCCTGCCCGCCGACGACGAATTGCCCGACACCGGCGTCGGCTGCGAGACGGAACGCATGCTCGCGCCGGCGTTCATCCGCTCACCCGACCTGCAGTACGGCACACGCTGCTCGACGCTCGTCATCACCGAGCGAGCGAACCGGCACAACGTGACGCATGTGCTCGAGCGCACGTACTCGCCGCACGGCGGCATGGCGCTGCTGCGCCGCGCCACCCTGAGCCACTGGCCTCCGCGCTACAGCGAAGGCGGCGCCGTGCAGGCGATGCAAGGCGGCGCCGTGTCGGAGTCCGAGATCGACGGTGTGTCGGCGGCGCCGGCGCCGCGCCGCACGCGGGTGCGCAGCCTGCTGCGTCCTGAGCCCAAACGCCGCCGCGTGGCCGCCGCCGGCGGCTGAACCGGGCGCGCCTCAGAGCGCGCGCATCATCTCGACGTGCGGGATGCCCGCTTCCTCGAACTGCGGGCCCCGGGGACTGAAGCCCTCCCGGGCGTAGAAGGGCGCGGCGCTGGTCTGAGCGTGCAGCAGCACCTCGTGGTCGCCACGTGCGCGTGCGGCCTTCATCAGCGCGCTGAGCACTTCGCGTCCCACGCCGCTGCCCCGCACCGCCTGGCTGACCGCCATGCGCCCGATCTTCGCCACGCCGGGCACGTGCTGCAGCAACCGGCCGGTGGCCAGCGGCATGCCCAGCCGGTTGTAGGCCACGGCATGCACGCACTCGGCATCGGCCGCGTCGTACTCCATCTCGGCCGGGATGCGCTGCTCCTCGACGAACACCGCGTTGCGGATCGCGCTGGCGTCGCGGCCGAGCGTCGACCAGTCGCCCACGCGGACCTCGACCATGCCCTGCCCGGCCTCGAAGCCCTGCAGGATCTCCCGCAGCGCGGCCGGCACGGGGCGGGAGGTCTGCGTGTGCGGATCGGCGAACACGTAGATCAGTTCGCCTTCGACCAGCAGCTCGTCCGCGCGGAACACGCCGCCGAGGAACTGGATCGACGAGTTGCCGACGCGCGCGCAGCGCATGCCGATGTCGAGCCGGTCGTCGTAGCGCGCGGAACCGTGATACTCGACCGTGGCCTTGCGCACGTACAGGTCGCCTCCGAGCGACGCCATCGATTCGGCGTACGGCAGCGCGAGCGCGCGCCAGTAGCCGGCCACCGCCGTGTCGAAGTACATGAGGTAGTGAGCGTTGAAGACGATCTTCTGCGCATCGATCTCCGCCCAGCGCACGCGCAGGTGGTCGAAGAACCGGAATTCGCTTCGCTTCATGGTTCGAAGGTCCTCTTCAGGCTGCTGCCCAGCCAGGCCTGGGCGTGGCGGGCCTCGTCGAGCACGCGGCCCATCTTGATGAAGTCGTGCGTCACGCCGCGCACCAGGTCGAGCGCCACCTCGACGCCGGCCGCGCGCAGGCGGTCGGCATAGGCCAGTCCTTCGTCGACGAGCGGGTCGCACTCGGCCAGCAGGATCGCCGCCGGCGCGACGCCGTCCAGGTCGCCGGCATGCAGCGGGGCGAAGCGCCAGTCGCTGCGCATTGAGCGCTCGATGTACTGCTCGAAGAACCACTCGATGGTGGTGGCGTCGAGCAGGAATCCGTTGGCGAACAGCCGGTGCGAGGCCGTGTCCGCATGCGCCGCGGTGCCCGGCGTGATGAGCAGTTGGGCGCGCAAAGGAAGGTCGTGGTCGCGCGCCAGGATCGCGGCGACCGCGGCAAGCGTGCCGCCGGCGCTGTCACCGCCGACCGCGAGGCGCTGCGTGTCGAAGCCCAGCGTCCGGCCGCGCGCGTGCAGCCAGCGCAACGCCGCCCAGGCATCTTCCACCGCCGTGGGAAAGCGATGTTCCGGCGCGAGCCGGTAGTCGAGCGCC
>JBFLYF010000475.1:0-1908 GCA_040756795.1 Pseudomonadota bacterium | reverse complement strand
GGCGCCCGCGGCACTTGCCGGCACCGCGAGCGGCATCGCCAACATGGGCAACATGCTGGGCGGGATGGTGATGCAGCCCGCGGTGGGCTGGATCCTCGACCTCCACTGGCGCGGCGAGCTCGCCGCGGGCATCCGCGTCTACGACTTCGCCGCCTACCGCGCCGGATTTTCGTTCATGCTCGCCTGGCTCGGCGCGGCGCTCGTGCTGCTCGCCTTTGTCCGCGAGACGCACTGCCGGCAGACGCAGTAGGGGCCGGAGGACGCAGAGGCACTTTTCCGCCGCTGCGCGCTCCTACCTGTCCATGGACACCGCGATTCCCGCGCGGCTCGACGCCCTGCCGTGGTCCCCCTGGCACTGGCGCGTGGTGGCGGCGCTCGGGGTCACGTGGATGCTCGACGGGCTGGAGGTCACGGTGGTGGGCTCGCTCGGGCCCATGCTCGAGCGGCCCGAGACCCTCGGCCTCACCGCCGCGCAGGTCGGCTGGACGGGGTCGGCCTACGTGGGCGGCGCGGTGCTCGGCGCGCTGTTCTTCGGCCGGCTCGCCGACCGGCTCGGGCGCCGGCGCCTGTTCCTGGTCACGCTCGGCGTGTACCTCGCCGCGACGCTCGCCACCGCGTTCAGCTTCGACCTCGCCTCGTTCGCACTGTGCCGCGCGCTCACCGGATTCGGCATCGGCGGCGAGTACGCGGCGATCAACTCGGCGATCGACGAGCTGGTCCCGGCGCGGGTGCGCGGCCGGGTGAGCCTCGCGATCAACGGCAGCTTCTGGATCGGGGCCGCCTGCGGCGCGGCGCTCAGCCTCGTGCTTCTCGACACGGCGCGCATCCCGGCCGATCTGGGCTGGCGCCTCGCGTTCGCGTTCGGCGCCGTCCTCAGCATCGCGGTCCTGCTGGTGCGGCGCAACCTGCCCGAGAGCCCGCGCTGGCTGTTCACGCACGGCCGGCTCGCCGAGGCCGAGGCGGTGGTGGCGGCGATCGAGTCGGAGGTGCGCGCGCGCTGCGGCGCGCTCCCGGCCCCCGATGCGCGGCTCGCGATCCGGCTGCGCCCGCCGGCGACCTGGGGCGAGATCCTGCGGCTCATGCTCACGCGCTACCGCGCGCGGGCGCTGCTCGGCTTCGCGCTCATGACCTCGCAGGCCTTTCTCTACAACGCGATCTTCTTCACCTACGCGCTGGTGCTCGCGCGCTTCTACGGCGTCGCGGACGACCGCGTCGGCCTCTACATCTTCCCGTTCGCGCTCGGCAACGTGCTCGGGCCGGTGCTGCTCGGGCAGCTGTTCGACAGCGTCGGCCGGCGCGCGATGATCGCCGGCAGCTACGCGCTCTCGGGCCTGGGCATGCTCGCGACCGGCTGGGCGTTCCGCGAGGACCTGGTCGGCGCGGCCGGCCTCGCCTGGTGCTGGTCGGCGATCTTCTTCTTCGCCTCGGCGGCGGCGAGCTCGGCCTACCTTACGGTGAGCGAGATCTTCCCGCTCGAGATGCGCGCCATCTCGATCGCGATCTTCTACGCCATCGGCACCGCCGCGGGCGGCTTCGCGGCGCCGGCGCTGCTCGGCACGCTGATCGGCACCGGCAGCCGCGAGGCGGTGTTCCTCGGCTACGCGGGCGCCGCGGCGCTCATGGGCCTGGGGGCGCTCGCGGCGGCGTTGCTGGGCGTGGATGCCGAGCGCAAGCCCCTGGAAACCGTGGCCCGGCCTCTGAGCTGCGACTGAAGTTGCCTGCCGGCGGCGTTGCGGCTATAGTGGGGCCATGACCTCGGCGTACGCGCTCCTGATTGCGACCGCCACCAGCCTGCTGCTCTTGGCTGGCCTGCTGCTGCGCCTCGCGCGCACAAACTAACCTCCTCCAATTCGGGTTTTGCGAGCTTCCGCCGGAACGGCGGAAAGGGGCTATTCCATGAAAAAAGAC
>JBFLYF010000474.1:0-1923 GCA_040756795.1 Pseudomonadota bacterium | reverse complement strand
TTGGAGCCGGGGAGCTCCAGGGCTTTGAAGAACTCAAAAGCGCCTCTCAGTGAAAAAGCGGAAACCTCGTGCAGGGTCTTCTCTGCGACCCTGACGTGGCGCGCCTCGCGCCGCAGGCGCGCGCCGCCGCACTCCTCGCACGCCCGGGTGTTGCGGAACTTGGCGAGCTCCTCGCGCACCACCATCGACTCGGTCTCGCGGTAGCGCCGCTCGAGGTTGGGGATCACGCCCTCGAAGGCGTGCTCGCGCACCTGGCTGCGGCCGCGCTCGCTGACGTAGCGGAACGCGATCTTCTCGCGCCCCGAGCCGTAGAGGATGCGGCCTTGGGTGGCCTCGTCCAGCATCTCCCAGGGCGCCTCGAGGTCGAAGCCGTAGTGGCCGGCGAGCGAGTCGAGCATCGAGTAGTAGAAATGGTTGCGCCGGTCCCAGCCGCGGATCGCGCCGCTCGCGAGCGACAGGTTCGGGTGCGCCACCACGCGGCGCGGGTCGAAGTATTCCACGCTGCCCAGGCCGTCGCAGCGCGGGCAGGCGCCCATGGGGTTGTTGAACGAGAACAGCCGCGGCTCGAGCTCGACGAGCGCGTAGTCGCACCGCGGGCAGGCGAAGCGCGACGAGAACAGTTTCTGCGTTCCGGCTTCGATTTCAAGGGCGATCACCTTGCCGTCCGCAAGCCGCAGCGCGGTCTCGAGCGACTCCGTCAGGCGCTGCTTGGCCTCGGCGCGCACGCGCAGACGGTCGACCACGACCTCGACGCTGTGCTTCGCGTTCTTCGCCAGGCGCGGCGCGGCCTCGAGCTCGCAGAGCTCGCCGTCCACCCGCACGCGCGTGAAGCCCTGCACGCGCAGCTCGTCGAAGAGCTCGGCCTGCTCGCCCTTGCGCCCGGCGAGCAGCGGCGCGAGGATCGCGAGGCGCGTCTCGGCGGGCAGCGCGAGCAGCTGGTCGACCATCTGCGCGACGCTCTGCGCCTCGAGCGCGATGCCGTGCTCGGGGCAGAAGGGCGTGCCGACGCGCGCGTAGAGCAGCCGCAGGTAGTCGTGGATCTCGGTGACGGTGCCCACGGTCGAGCGCGGGTTGTGGCTCGCCGCCTTCTGCTCGATCGCGATCGCGGGCGAGAGGCCCTCGATCAGGTCGACGTCGGGCTTGTCCATCAGCTCGAGGAACTGGCGCGCGTAGGCCGAGAGCGACTCGACGTAGCGGCGCTGGCCTTCGGCGTAGAGCGTGTCGAAGGCGAGCGAGGACTTGCCCGAACCCGAGAGCCCCGTGATCACCACCAGCTTCTCGCGCGGCAGATCGAGGCTGAGATTCTTGAGATTGTGCGTGCGCGCGCCGCGGATGCGGATCAGGTTCAAGAAAGGCGAAGGTCGGCGAAGGGAAACTTGCTACTATAGCCCTTTCCTCCTGCCGCACTCCAGCCTCTCATGCAGTCGGAACGGATGACGCGCACGGAATTGCGCGCCGGCGCGAGCCTTGCGGGCGTGTTCGGGCTGCGCATGCTGGGCCTCTTTTTCATCCTGCCGGTGTTCGCGGTGCACGCGCCGCAGCTCGAGGGCGGCGAGAACCTGACGCTGGTCGGCGTCGCGCTCGGCGCCTACGGCCTCACGCAGGGCCTGCTGCAGATCCCGTTCGGCATGGCCTCCGACCGCTGGGGGCGCAAGCCGTTGATCTACGCGGGGCTCGCGGTGTTCGCCGCGGGCAGCTTCCTCGCCGCCGCGGCCGACGACATCTGGACCGCGATCGCGGGCCGCGCGCTGCAGGGCGCGGGCGCGGTCAATTCCGTTGCGAGGGCGCTCGCGGCGTACCTGACGCGCGAGCGCCACCGCACCAAGGTGATGGCGATGATCGGCTCGATGATCGGGCTCACTTTCGCGCTGTCGCTGGTCGCCGCGCCCGCCCTTTACCAGGCGATCGGCATGGCGGGGCTGT
>JBFLYF010000473.1:0-1924 GCA_040756795.1 Pseudomonadota bacterium | reverse complement strand
CTGACGCAGAAGGGCTCGGGGTTCACCGCCTCGATGCTGCGCGACGTCGAGGCGGGCGGCCGCACCGAGGGCGAGCACATCCTCGGCGCGTTGCTCGCGATCGCGCGCAGCCATGGCCTCGCCGCGCCGGTGCTCGAGATCGCCACCACCCATCTCGAGGCCTACGCCGCGCGCCGGCAGCGCGAGCATCCTGCCTAGGTCTTGCCTTGGCCGGCTAAAGGTCCCAGCGCGGTCGGACCGAGAAGCCGGGCCCTCCAGTAGCGCCCCCCAACCCCGCCCGCAACCGCAGCGCGGCGGCGAAGGCGACCATGGCGCCGTTGTCGGTGCAAAGCTCGGGCTCCGGATAGAAGACGTCGAAGCCGCGCCGGCGTGCCGCGGCGCCGAGCGCGGCGCGCAGCTGCGCGTTGGCGCCGACGCCGCCCGCGACCACCAGGCGCGTGAGCCCGGTCTTCTCCAGCGCGAGCGAGCACTTCGCCACCAGCACCTCGACCACCGCATCGACGAAGCTGCGAGCGAGGCTGCTCCTGGCTTTCTCATCCGGTTCGGCTCTTCTCACCGCGGTCAGCACCGCGGTCTTCAGGCCCGAGAAACTGAACTCAAGATTCCCGCTGCCGATCATCGGACGGGGCAGGCGGAAGCGGCCGGGGTCGCCGGCTTCGGCGAGCTTCGAGAGCGCCGGCCCGCCCGGGTAGCCCAGTCCCAGCAGCTTCGCGGTCTTGTCGAAGGCCTCCCCCGCGGCGTCGTCCTGCGTCTCTCCCAGCAGCGCGTAACGCCCTACGCCGTCCACGCGCATCAGCTGCGTATGACCGCCCGAGACGAGCAGCGCCACGAACGGGAATTCGGGCGCGCGCGCGGCGAGCAGCGGCGAGAGCAGATGCGCCTCGAGATGGTGGATCCCGGTCGCGGGAACGCCGAGCGCGAGCGCGAGCGCGCGCGCGAACGCGGCGCCCGCGAGCAGCGCGCCGGCGAGCCCGGGACCTTCGGTATAGGCGATACATTCCAGGTTTTCGGTTTTTCTCTTTGAGATTTCAAGAACCCGACGGGTGAGGGGCACCAGCCTGCGCAGGTGGTCGCGCGAGGCGAGCTCCGGGACCACCCCGCCGTAGGCCTCGTGCATCGCGGTCTGCGAGTGCACCACGTGCGCGAGCAGGCCGCCGGCAGCGGCGTCGTACAGGGCGACGCCGGTTTCGTCGCAGGAAGTCTCGATGCCGAGGATGAGCATGGCGGGGCGAAGGCAGATTCTGATACAATTCAACCCTTTCCTGCACTATCGGAGACTGGATGCCGACCGTACGCGTCAAGGAAAACGAGCCCTTCGAGGTGGCGATGCGCCGCTTCAAGCGCACCGTCGAGAAGACGGGCCTGCTGACCGAGCTGCGCGCGCGCGAGTACTACGAGAAGCCGACCACCGAGAGAAAGCGCAAGCTCGCCGCTGCCGTCAAGCGCCACCACAAGCGCCTGCGCAGCCAGATGTTGCCGCAGAAGCTGTACTGACCCTAAAAGAGAAAATCCAGGACGACATGAAGGCGGCGATGCGCGCCAGGGACAGCGCGCGCCTGTCCGCCGTGCGGCTGCTGCTGGCCGCCCTGAAGCAGAAGGAGGTCGACGAGCGGATCGATCTCACCGACGCGCACGTGCTCGGCATCGTGGAGAAGATGATCAAGCAGCGCCGCGAGTCGATCGCGCAGTTCGAAAAGGCGGGCCGCAACGATCTTGCGGATGCCGAGAAGTTCGAGCTCGGGGTGCTCTCCGGCTACTTGCCGCAGCAGCTCTCCGACGCCGAAGTCGCCCAGGCCGTGGCGGCGGCGATCGCCGAGGCGGGCGCCGCAGGTCCCAAGGACATGGGCAAGGTGATGGGGTTGCTCAAGGCCAAGCTCGCGGGCAAGGCCGACATGGGCAAGGTCTCGGCTCTCGTCAAGTCCAA
>JBFLYF010000472.1:0-1930 GCA_040756795.1 Pseudomonadota bacterium | reverse complement strand
CCCGCTGCTGGCGCGCGAGGTCGGCCGCGCGCCGGTCGTAGACCACGCCCACCTTGCGCGCGCCGGGCAGCAGCTCGCGGATCAGCTGGTAGCGCACGGCCGCCGCGTCGCCCTGCACCTGGTAGGCGCCGGTGACGTTGCCGCCCGGCCTGGCGATGGACTCCACCAGCCCCACCGCGACCGGGTCGCTCGAGCTCATGAACACCACCGGCACGGCGCCGCCTTCCTTCGTCACCGCGAGCGCGAGGCTCGAGGTGGTGGCGACGATCAGGTCGGGCGCGCTCTCGGCCGCCCGCCCCGCGAGGCCCGCCACGTACTCGCGCGAGCCCTTGCCGTGGAGCCGCTCGTAGCGCACGCTGACGCCGTCGCTCCAGCCGCGGCGGCGCATCTCGTCGAAGAAGGCGAGCGCGGCCGGCTCGTCGTCTTCCGAGTCGCCCGCGAACAGCACCACCACGGTTTTCGGCGCCTGCGCGAGCAGCGCGCGGGGCACGGCGAGGCCCGCGCCGATCGCGCCGATCAGCGCCCTTCTCCTGCCGAAGCTCACCATCCCTCCAGCACCAGCTTGCCGACGACGTGGCCTTCCTCGAGCCGCCGGTGCGCCTGCTTCAGATTCTCGGCGCAGATCCTGCCGAGATTCTCCTTCAGCGTCGAGCGCAGCACGCCCGCCTCGACCAGGCCCGCGGCCTCGTCCAGCAGCTCGTGCTGCGCGCTCATGTCGGGCGTGTGGAAGGTGGAGCGCGTGAACATGCCCTCCCAGGCGAACGAGACGCTCTTCTCCTGCAGCACCGAGAGGTCGACCGGCCGCGCGGTGCGCACGATCGAGCCGATGCGCCCTTGCGGCTTGATGAGCCGCGGAAACACCGGGAACCAGGGATCGGTGGCGGTGAAGCAGAAGATGAAATCCACCTCCGGGACGCCGAGCGCCTGCAGCTGCTCGGGAAGCGAAGCGGTATGGTCCACCGTGGCGTCGGCGCCGAGCGCTTTCGCCCAGGCGATCGACTCGGGCCGCGAGGCGCTCGCGATCACCCTGAGCTGCGCGAGCTTCTTCGCCAGCTGGATCGCGATCGAGCCCACGCCGCCCGCGCCGCCGAGCATCAGCACGCTCATGCCGGCGTGGGCGCCCGCCTTGCCGATCCGCAGGCGCTCGAACATCAGCTCCCAGGCGGTGATCGTGGTGAGCGGCAGCGCCGCGGCCTCGGCGAACGACAGGTTCGCGGGCTTCCTGCCCACGATGCGCTCGTCCACCAGGTGCAGCTCGCTGTTCGCGCCCGGGCGGATGACGCTCCCGGCGTAGTACACGGCGTCGCCCGGCTTGAAGAGCTTCGCCTCCGGCCCCGCCGCCTTCACCACGCCGGCCGCGTCCCAGCCGAGGATGCGCGGCCTGGGCTCGACCAGCTCCTTCGGCGCGCGGCGCTTGAAGTCGACCGGGTTGACCGAGATCGCCTTCACCTCGACCAGCAGGTCGCGCCCGGTGGCGACCGGATCCTCGAGCTCGAGGTCGAGCAGCGACTCCGGGTGCTCGATCGGCAGATACTTGTACAGTCCAACGGCTCTCATGGCCCGGCATAGTACGCGGAACGATAGAATTCAGACAAAAGAACCGTCGCCGCAGCCCACCATGTCGAGCAACTTCATCAAGCAGATTATTGAGGCTGATTTAGCTTCAAAAAAATACCCCTCCATCCGGACTCGATTCCCCCCCGAGCCGAACGGCTACCTGCACTACGGCCACGCCAAGTCGATCCTGCTCAACTACGGCCTGGCGAGGGAGTACGGCGGGCGCTGCAACCTGCGCTTCGACGACACCAACCCGGAGAAGGAGGAGCAGGAGTACGTCGACTCGATCATCGAGATGGTGAAGTGGCTCGTGCCCGAGTTCGACGGCAAGGCGCTTTACGCCTCGGACTATTTCGACTTCATGTACCGCTGC
>JBFLYF010000471.1:0-1943 GCA_040756795.1 Pseudomonadota bacterium | reverse complement strand
GCGCCGGCACGCCGGCGTAGACCAGCGGCAGCTCGACGTTCTCGATCGCGGCGGTGCGCGCCAGCAGGTTGAAGGTCTGGAAGACGAAGCCGATGCTGCGGTTGCGCACCGCGGCGAGCGCGTCGCCAGAGAGCTCCGAAACGCGCCGGCCGTCGAGCTGGTACTCGCCGGCGGTCGGGCGATCCAGACAACCCAGCAGGTTCATGAACGTGGACTTGCCCGAGCCGGAGGGCCCCATCACCGCCGTGAACTCGCCGCGCGCGATGTCCAGGCTCACACCGTCCAGCGCCCGCACCACGTTGTCGCCGATGCGGTAGAGCTTGACCAGGTCGCGCGTGCGGATGAGGAGCTCGTCCATCGCCCGCGCCTAGAAGAATCTCGGTCCAGCCGGGCCTTTCCTGGCCGCCGCCTCGGCCAGGCCGAGGATCACCTCGTCGCCCTCCTTGAGCGGGCCCGGGACGATCTCGGTGCTGGTGCCGTCGGTGAGCCCGGTGCGCAGCTCTATGGCGCGCGGCTCGCCGCCCGCGACCGGAACCCAGACGCGGCCGGAGGCAGCCCCGCCGCCGCGCGCGGCGCCGAGCTCGGCCAGCAGCCGCTCGTAGACCGGCTTCTGGGCGTCGCTCAGCACCTCCATCACCCGCGCGCGCGACTCCAGGCGCAGCCGCTCGCCCAGCTTCCTGCGGTCGGCGTCCTTCGGCATGTCGCGCAGCTGCACGAGCTTGTGGCGCGCATCGTCGAAGATCTGCTCGAGCTTCGCCTTCTGCGCGGGGTCGGGCTTGAGCTCCTCGTAGACGCGCTGCCGGAACTGCTGCGGGCCGAGCGCTCCCGGGGCGGCGGGCGCCGCGGCCCCGGGTCTCTCCGCCTTCGCCTCCGGCGCCGCGGGTGGCCGGAAGCGCAGCGCGGCGTTCGCCACCTTGAGCACCTCGCTGCGGCTGTCGACCACCACGCGCACGTTCGCGGTCATGCCCGGCAGCAGCGCCTGGTCCGGGTTCGCGGCCGAGATCACCACGGTGTAGCTGATCACGTTCTGCACGTTGACCGGAGACTTGCGGATCTGCTTGATCTCTCCCGAGAAGCTGCGCCGTGGAAAGGCGTCCACGGTGAAAGTCGCCGCCTGGCCGACGCGCAGCCGGCCGACGTCGGCCTCGTCGATCGCGGCCTCGACCTGCATGTCGCGCAGGTCCTGCGCGATGGTGAACAGCACCGGCGCCTGCAGGCTCGCCGCGACGGTCTGCCCGGCGTCGATGTTGCGCAGGATCACGGTGCCGTCCACGGGCGCGCGGATGATGGTGCGCTCGAGGTCGACCTGCGCCTGCTTGAGCAGCGCGTCGCGCTGCTTCACGGCGGCGCGCGCGCTCTCGACCTGCGACTCGTTGACCTGGATCTGCGCCTCGACCGACTTCATCTGCTCGCGCGTCGCCTCGTAGAGGGTCCTCGCCTTGTCGAGCTCGGCGGGCGAGATGAATTTCTTCTCCACCAGCATCTTCTTGCGCCCCAGGTCGCGCTCGGCGTCCGCGAGGTTCACCTTGACGCGCCCGAGCTCGGCCTTCTGTGCGGCGAGGGTCGACTGCGCCACCGCGACCGCGCTGCGCGCCGCGTCCAGGTCGGCGCGCGTCTGGTTGACACGCAGCTCGAAGGTCGCCGGGTCGATGCGCGCGATCACCTGGCCCTTCTTCACCTGGGTATTGAAGTCGGCGAAGATCTCCAGGATCTGCCCCGAGATCTGCGAGCCCACCTGCACCGTGGTGACCGCGTTGAGCGTGCCGCTCGCCACCACCACCGCCTGCAGCGGCCCGCGCTCCACCTTGCCGATGCGGTATTTCGCTTCGCCGCCGGCGTTGCGCGCGCCGTACCAGGCCCACGCGCCGGCGCCCGCGGCCGCGACCACGAGCACCACGAGCAGTTTTGCGAGGCTGGGCTTCATCGGGGCATCGATCGATCAT
>JBFLYF010000470.1:0-1949 GCA_040756795.1 Pseudomonadota bacterium | reverse complement strand
GGTGCTCGCGCAGGAGCTTGAAGCCGATGTAGGGGGTAAAGAGGACCGCCACGATCCACGACAGGACGAGCGAGATGCCGACGACCTGGAAGAGCGAGAAGACGTACTCGCCGGACCCGGACTTCGCGAAACCCACGGGCAGGAAGCCCGCGGCGGTGATGAGCGTCCCGGTCAGCATCGGGAACGCGGTGGCGGTATAGGCGTGGGTGGCGGCGCGCAAGCGGTCCCAGCCCTGCTCGAGCTTGAGCGCCATCATCTCCACCGCGATGATCGCGTCGTCCACCAGCAGGCCGAGCGAGATGATCAGCGCCCCCAGCGAGATGCGCTGCAGCTCGATGCCGAGCAGGTACATGGCGAGGAAGGTGAGCGCGAGCACGAGCGGGATGCAGAGCGCCACGACGAGGCCGGTGCGCAGGCCCAGCGAAAAGAAGCTCACCAGCAGCACGATGATCACCGCCTCGCCGAGGCTCTTCTTGAACTCGTGCACCGATTCCCGCACCACGCGCGGCTGGTCGGACACCGCGTGAATCTCGACGCCCACCGGCAGGCTGCGCTGCACGCGGCGCACCGTCTCGTCGAGCTGCCGGCCGAGACGGATCACGTCGCCGCCCTTGCGCATGCTCACCGCGAGGCCGATCGCCTCGGCGCCGTTGTGGCGCATCTTGGAGCTGGCCGGGTCCGTGAAGCCGCGCTTCACCTCGGCGATGTCGCCCAGCCGGAACACGCGGCCGCTGGCGCGGATGCCGATGTCGCGGATGCTCTCCACCGAGTCGAACTCGCCGCTCACGGCAAGGCGCACCTGCTCGGAGGCCGTCTGCACGGAACCGGCCGATTCCACCGTGTTGGTCGCCGCCAGGGTGCTCGTGATCACCGCCGGATCGATGCCGAGCGAGGCGAGCTTGGCGTTGGAAGCTTCGACGTAGACCCTCTCGTCCTGCGCGCCCACGAAGTCCACCTTGTTGACGTCGGCGACACGCAGGAACTCGTTGCGTGCGGCATCGGCGAACGCCTTCATCTCGGCGTAGGAGAAGCCGTCCCCTGTCAGCGCGTACAGGTTGCCGAAGGTGTCGCCGAACTCGTCGTTGAAGTAGGGTCCGCGCACGCCCTGCGGCAGCGTGTGCTGGATGTCGCCGAGCTTCTTGCGCACCTGGTACCAGACTCCGGGCACCGCCGCGGGCGGCGTGGCCTCGCGCAGGTTGACCTTGATCTGCGTCGCGCCCGGCTTGGAGTAGCTGGTGGTGTAGTCGATCTCGGCAAGCTCCTGGAGCTTCTTCTCCAGCTTGTCGGTCACCTGCTCGGCCATCTGCTGCGCCGAGCTGCCCGGCCAGCTGGCCTGCACCACCATGGTCTTGATGGTGAACTCGGGGTCTTCCTTCTGCCCGAGCTTGCCGTACGCGAGCAGGCCCGCGATGGAGAGGAGCAGCAGCAGGAACATCACCATCTGCTGATGCGCGAGCGCCCACGCCGAGAGATTGAGGCGGCTCATCGCTGCGCCACCTGGGCGACTCCCGTGCTCGCGGCGGGCCGCACCTTCTGCCCCGGATGCAGCTTGTGCACGCCGGCGGTCACCACTTGCTCGCCGCCTTCCAGCCCCTCGGCCACGAGCACGCTGTCGTTGTGCGCGGCGCCCAGCTTCACGGCGCGCGGCGAGACCTTCTGCGAGGCGGGATCGATGATCCAGACCTGCGGCTGGCCTTCCTTGTTGTAAATCGCGGTGAGGGGCAGGCGGATCGCGCTGCCGCCGTCCACGTCGGGCGCATGGACAGAGGCGGTCATCCCCAGGCGCAGCGCGGCATCGGCATCGAGGATCGAGATGCGCGCGGCGTAGGTGCGGGTCACGCTGTCGACGCCGGGCGCGAGCTCGCGCAAGCTGCCGCGATAGCCGCGCCCGGGCTGCGCCCATACGGTGATGTGCATTGCCTTCGCACGGCGCAGTTCCTCCACGCGCG
>JBFLYF010000047.1:0-13783 GCA_040756795.1 Pseudomonadota bacterium | reverse complement strand
GCGCACCTCGCGGCCGGCGAGCGCGCGCACCGCAGCCGGGACGCGCCAGCGCAGGCGCGGCTCGCGCACCGCGACGGCGGCGATCCTGCGCCCGACCAGCTGCGGCGCAAGCCCCCTGCGGGTGACCTCGACCTCCGGCAGCTCCGGCATTCGCGCAACTTCGCCTTGTGCGGAGCATCGAATATACCTACACTGCCCGAGCAATGCCCGCGAATCCCCGACTGCCGAGCGCGCTCGCCTGGGCGCTTGCCGGCGCTTTCGCCGTCGGCGCGGCGCAGGCGCAGCTGCACGACGCCCAGGATGAGGAAGAATCGCCCGCGGCGGCGCCGGGGCGCGCCGCGCCGCCGCCCGCGAACCTGCCCGCGCAGGAGCTCACCGGGCAGATGCTCTACGAGTTCCTGCTCGGGGAGATCGCGACGCGGCGCGGCAGCGAAGGACTCGCCACCCAGACCTACGTCGAGCTCGCGAAGAAGACACGCGATCCGCGCGTGGCGCGGCGCGCCGTCGAGATGGCGAAGCTCGCGCGCATGCCGCGCGAGGCGCTGGAGGCGGCACGCATCTGGCAGGAAACGGATCCCGAGTCGCGCTTCGCGCTGCAGGAGCTGGCGGTGCTGCTGGTGAGCCAGAAGCGCGTCGACGACGCCGAGCCCTACCTCGCGAAGCTGATCGGCGCGAACGCCACCGCGGCGCCCAACATGTTCATGCAGCTGGGCAGGCTGCTCGCGATCAACCCGGACCCGGCGGCGAACCTGCGGGTCGCGCAGCGCCTGGCGGCGCTCTACGAGGCGCTGCCGCAGGCGCATTTCGCGGTCGCGCAGGCCGCGGCGGCGGCGAACGACGAGCCGCTCGCGCTCGGCTCGGTGCGCCGCGCCGCCGAGCTCAAGCCCGACTGGGAGGCGGCGGCGCTCTACGAAGCGCAGCTGCTGCAGAAGCGCGCGCCCGGGGAGGCCGCGAGGCGCCTTGCCGGCTACCTGGAGAAGTACCCCGACTCGCGCGACGTGCGCCTCAACTACGCGCGGCTGCTGGTGCTCGACAAGCGCCCGGCCGAGGCGCGCGCCGAGTTCGATTCGATCCTGAAGCGCTACGCCAACGACGGCGACGCGATCTACGCGGTCGGGCTGCTCGCCTTCCAGGTGAAGGAGTACGGCGTCGCCGAGGCCAACATGAAGCGGCTGCTCGAGATCGGCTACCGCGACCCGAACGCGGTGCGCTACGCGCTCGGCCAGATTGCGGAAGAGCAGAAGGACTGGCCGCGCGCCATCGACTGGTACCGGACGATCGAGCGCGGCGAGCACGCGCTGCCGGCGCGCATGCGCACCGCCAGCGCCATCGCCAAGCAGGGCAAGCTCGAGGAGGCGCGCAGCTTCCTGCGCAGCGTCGCCGTCTCGGGCGAGCCGCAGCGCGTGCAGCTGCTGGTGGCGGAATCGCAGCTGCTGCGCGACGCGAACCGGCACCGCGAGGCGTTCGACCTGCTCGGCGATGCGCTCGCCAGGAACCCGGACCAGCCCGACTTGCTCTACGACCAGGCGCTCACCGCGGAGAAACTGGACCGCTACGACGTGCTGGAGGCGAACCTGAAGCGCCTGATCCAGGTGAAGCCCGACCACGCGCACGCCTACAACGCGCTCGGCTACTCGTTCGCCGAGCGCAACCTGCGCCTCGCCGAGGCGAAGCAGCTGATCGAGAAGGCGCTCGAGCTCTCGCCCGAGGACTTCTTCATCATCGACTCGATGGGCTGGGTGCTGTACCGCATGGGCGACCTGCAGGGCGCGGCGGCGCAGCTGCGCCGCGCCTGGAGCGGGCGGCCCGACGGGGAGATCGGCGCGCACCTGGGCGAGGTGCTCTGGCAGATCGGCGAGAAGGACGAGGCGCGCCGCGTCTGGGGCGAGGCGTTGAAGGCGAGCCCCGAGAACGAGACCCTGCACAAGACCCTCAAGCGCTTCAATCCCTAGTGCGCAGCGCGAGCGCCGCCGCGGCCGTGCTGCTCGTCGCGGCGTGCGCCGAGCTCGGCTTCCTGCGCCCCGCCGGGGACCTCGAGTTCGACCTCGCCGGGCGCTTCGCCGTGCAGTACCGCGACGAGGCGGCGAGCGGCAGCGTCGCCTGGCGGCACGCCGCCGACGGCGACGAGATGCTGCTGTCTTCACCGTTCGGGCAGGGGCTCGCGCGCCTCGTGCGCACGCGCGAAATGGTGACGCTCACCACCTCCGAGGGGCGCGACGCGAGCGCGGCCGACGCCGAGGAGCTCACCGAGCGGCTGCTCGGCTTCCGCATCCCGCTCGGCGGGCTCGCGGACTGGGTGCGCGGCCGGCCCGCCGCGGCGCCGCCGCCGGCGCTCGTGCGCCGCGACGCCGCCGGCCGCCTGGCCGAGCTCGAGCAGTCGGGCTGGAGGGTCGAGTACCTCGAATACGCGGCCGCGCTGCCCGCGCGCCTGAAGCTCAGCTACCCGGGCCTGGAGCTGAGGCTCGCGATCTCCGAGTGGAAGTGAGCCGCCGATGCGGTGGTTTGCCGCGCCCGGGAAGCTCAACCTGCTGCTGCACGTGCTCGGGCGCCGCGCCGACGGCATGCACGAGCTGCAGACCGTGTTCCGGCTCATCGACCGCTGCGATCGCGTCGGCATCGAGGTGCGGGATGACGGCGCGATTCGCTTCGAGGGCATTTTTGGCAATCAGAACCTCTGCGTGAAGGCTGCCGAAACCCTGAAAGCCCGGAGCAACAGCCCGTTGGGGTGCCAAATCGCCCTCGAAAAAGTCCTCCCGGTGGGCGGCGGGCTGGGCGGCGGCTCCTCCGACGCGGCGACCACGCTGCTCGCCCTGAATCGCCTCTGGCAGCTGGGTTTGAGCAGAAAAGACCTGCTCGAAATCGGCCTGCGGCTGGGCGCGGACGTGCCGTTTTTCGTCTACGGCAGGAACGCGCTCGGCGAGGGGGTCGGCGAGCGCCTGACGGCGCTCGATCTCGAGCCCGCCTGGTACCTGGTTCTCGAGCCCCAAGTATCGGTCTCGACAAGGGAAATCTTCGCCGACGGCGCGTTGACACCGGGTGCGGAACCGCTCAAAATACCGCCCTTTTTGTCGGGGCAGGGTCGCAATGATCTCGAGCCAGTCGCGCTCGCCCGCTATCCCGGAATCGCGGAGCACCTGGCGTGGCTGAGAAAGCGCAGCCCCGGGGCGCGCATGACCGGTTCGGGCGCGTGCGTGTTTGCCGAATTCTCGAGCGAGCAGCAAGCGCTCGCGGTGCTGCGCGAGCTGCCCGCGACGGTGCGCGGCTTCGTCGCGCGCGGCCTCGAGCGGCACCCGCTTTATGAACTCGCCGACGGATGATTTGGGGCGTCGCCAAGCTGGTCTAAGGCACCGGATTTTGATTCCGGCATTCCTAGGTTCGAATCCTAGCGCCCCAGCCAACTCGAGCCCGGAGGGGCGCCGATGAACACCCGAAACCCGCAGATCGCGCTCGACCGGCTGATGGTGTTCACCGGCAACGCCAACCCGCGGCTGGCGCAGGACGTGGCCAAGCGCCTCGGGCTTTCGCTCGGGCGCGCGGTGGTGGGCAAGTTCTCCGACGGCGAGGTGATGGTCGAGATCATGGAGAACGTGCGCGGCAAGGACGTGTTCGTGCTGCAGTCGACCTGCGCGCCGACCAACGACAACCTGATGGAGCTGATGGTGATGGTGGATGCGCTCAAGCGCTCCTCGGCCGCCCGCGTCTCGGCGGCGCTGCCGTACTTCGGCTACGCGCGCCAGGACCGCCGGCCGCGCTCGGCGCGCGTCGGCATCAGCGCCAAGGTGGTGGCGAACATGCTCACCTCGGTCGGCATCTCGCGCCTGCTCACCATGGACCTGCACGCCGACCAGATCCAGGGATTCTTCGACGTGCCGGTGGACAACATCTACGCCGCGCCGGTGCTGCTCGGCGACGTCTGGAAGCAGCGCTACGAGGACCTGATCGTGGTCTCGCCCGACGTCGGCGGCGTGGTACGCGCGCGCGCGCTCGCCAAGCGGCTCGAGTCCGACCTCGCGATCATCGACAAGCGGCGCCCGAAAGCGAACGTCGCCGAGGTGATGAACGTGATCGGCGAGGTGAAGGGCCGCACTTGCGTCATCATGGACGACATGGTCGACACCGCGGGCACGCTGTGCAAGGCGGCCGAGGTGCTGAAGGAAGAGGGCGCGACCAAGGTGGTCGCGTACTGCACGCACGCGGTGCTCTCGGGCGGCGCCGCGGGACGAATCGCGCAGTCGCGGCTCGACGAGCTGGTGGTCACCGACACCATTCCGCTCACCGACGAGGCGCGCGCCTGCGCCAAGATCCGCCAGCTCTCGGTCGCGGGCCTGCTCGCGGAAACCATCCTGCGAATCTTCACCGAGGACTCGGTGAGCTCGCTGTTCACGGAATAAGGAAGGAGCCTGAAATGAAAATCGAAATCAACGCCAGGAAGCGCGCGCTGCAGGGCACGGGCCCGGCGCGGCGGCTGCGCCGCGCCGGGCGCGTGCCGGGCGTCGTCTACGGCGGCGCGGGCGCTCCGGTGGCGATCGAGCTCGACCACAAGGAGCTCTACCAGAACCTCGCCAAGGAGGCGTTCCACGCCTCGATCCTGACGCTCAAGCTCGAGGGCGCCGCGCAGGACGTGCTGCTGCGCGCCTTCAGCATGCACCCCTGGAAGGGCCGCGTGCAGCACGTCGACTTCCAGCGCGTCTCGAAGGACAAGAAGATCCACATGAAGGTGCCGCTGCACTTCGTCAACGCCGAACGATCGCCCGGCGTGAAGGAGCAGGGCGGCCTCGCCAACCACGTCCTGAACGAGCTCGACATCAGCTGCCTGCCGGACGACCTGCCGGAGTTCATCGAGGTCGACATGGGCCACCTCGGCATCGGGCAGGCGATCCACGTCACGGACCTCAAGTTCCCCAAGGGCGTCGCGCCGGTGCTGCACAAGGGCGAGAACCCGGTGGTGGCGACCGTGATCACGCCGGTGCTGGTCACCGAGGAAGAGGAGGCCGCCGCAGCCGCCGAAGCGGTGCCGGCGGGCGAGGTGCCGACCACCGAGCAGGCCGCGCCGGAGGAGGCAGCGGCCGAGGCGGGCGCAGCCGCAGACAAGGCGGGCGCCAAGCCGGCCGAGAAAGCCGCCGAGAAGGCCGAGAAGAAAGAGAAGAAGTAGGCTTTGGCCATACGCCTCGTCGTCGGCCTGGGCAACCCGGGCAAGGAGTACGAGCGCACCCGGCACAACGCCGGGTTCTGGCTCGTCGAGCGCTTCGCGGCTCAAGGCGGCGCGGTGCTGCGCAAGGACGCGAAGTTCCAGGCGCTCGTCGGCCGCAACGGCGCGCAAGGGGCGTGGCTGGTGCTGCCACAGAGCTTCATGAACTCGAGCGGCCGGCCGGTGCAGATGATCGCCGGCTTTTTCAAGATCCCGGCGAGCGAGATCCTGGTGGTGCACGACGAGGTGGATTTCGCGCCGGGCACCGTGAGGCTCAAGCAGGGCGGTGGCATCGCCGGTCACAACGGCCTGAAGGACATCTCGCACCGCCTCGCGACGCACGACTACTGGCGCCTGCGCATCGGCGTCGGCCACCCGGGCGACAAGGACGCGGTGCCCGACTACGTGCTCGGCAAGCCCTCGGCCGAGGACAAGGCGGCGATCGACGAGGCGATCGCGCGCGCGATCGAGGTGCTGCCGCTTTGCCTGTCCGGGGACCTGCAGGGGGCCATGCAAAAGCTCCACACGGCGGAAAAAGAAAAGGCTCCGGAAAAGAAACCTGAGCCGAAAGTCGAACCCAAACCGGAGCCCATTCCGGAAAAGCCCGCCTCCAAAGGTCTTTTCGGCTCGCTGTTCGGCCGCAAAAAATGAGCTTGCGCTGCGGGATCGTCGGCCTGCCGAACGTGGGCAAGTCGACGCTGTTCAACGCGCTCACGAAATCCGCGATTCCGGCGGAGAACTATCCCTTCTGCACCATCGAGCCGAACGTCGGCATCGTGCAGGTGCCTGACCCGCGGCTGGAAGCCGTCGCCGCGATCGCGAAGCCCGAGCGCGTGGTGCCGGCCACGGTCGAATTCGTAGACATTGCAGGGCTCGTGGCGGGCGCATCGAAGGGCGAGGGCCTGGGCAACAAGTTCCTCTCGCACATCCGCGAGGTGGACGCGATCGCGCACGTGGTGCGGGTCTTCGACGATCCGAACGTCGTGCATGTCGCGGGCAAGGTCGACCCGGTCTCCGACATTGAGACCATCCACACCGAGCTCGCGCTCGCCGACCTGCAGTCGGTGGAAAAGCAGATTTCGAAAGTCGAGAAAGTCGCCAAGGTGGCGCTCGACAAGGACGCGCAGCGGCTCTACGCGGTGCTGGAGAAGGCGCGCGCGGCGCTCGACGCGGGAAAGCCCGCGCGCACCGTGGACTGGGCGAAGGAAGAGCGCGCGGTGCTCGACCCGCTGTTTCTGCTCACCATGAAACCGACGCTCTACGTCGCCAACGTCGCCGAGCACGGCTTCACCGACAACCCGCGGCTCGCGGCGGTGGAGAAACTCGCCGCCGCCGAGGGCGCGGGAGTGGTCGCGATCAGCTGCGCCATCGAGGCGCAGATCGCCGACATGAGCGATGCGGACAAGAAGCTCTTTCTGGACGACATGGGCATGGCCGAGCCCGGCCTGAACCGCTTCATCCGCGCCGCGTACGCGCTTCTAGGCCTGGAAACGTTCTTCACCGCCGGCCCGCGCGAAGTGCACGCCTGGCAGCTGCACATCGGCCAGACCGCGCCCGAGGCCGCGGGCGCCATCCACACCGACTTCCAGCGCGGCTTCATCCGCGCCGAGGTGATCGCCTGCGAGGACTACGTCGCCTGCGGCGGCGAGCAGGGCGCGAAGGACAAGGGAAAGATGCGGCTGGAGGGCAAGGACTACGTCGTCCGGGATGGCGACGTGATCTATTTCCGGTTTAACGTTTGATCGCTAATTACCAGTTGCTCTCCTGGGGGTTGTGTCGTTCTTGTTCTCGTTGTGAATCACGATGGCGGCGCCGACCGCGACTCCACCGACCAGCCACCAGTTGATTTCCGGCGCGGGCCCGCCGGAGGCCGGCTGGTTCTGATGCAGCACCGAGCCGCGAAGCGCGAGTGAGTGAAACCCGCGCTCGTTGAAGCGCAGGTCCAGGAGCGGTTTTCGGAACACGACGCTTTTCGTCACGGCGGTGCGATCGAGCCGAAAGCCGAACGCGCTCGCGGAGTCCTTCTTCTCGAGCGCGTCGAGCGGCTTCTGCCAGTAGAACATCGCGGTGACGGGTCGGTAGAGGTCATCGCCGAAGGCTGCGGGCGAGGTGAGCAAGGCGGCGAGAAGCAGCAGGCGGCGCATCGTTCCCCCTTTCTTCTTTCGAGCGTCGGCACCTTGCGCTTATAGCGCAGCGGGGGGGGGGGTGCTGTCAACTCGGGGGTGGGGAGGGGCGTTGGCTATCGAAAGCTGCCTTGCGCGGTATACGTGCATTCGTATAAAATGAAGCCCGTCCGATTCCTTGGTAATTCGAAGGAAACGTTATCCGGTTTTCCGAAGGCGGCTCGGAATCGTGTGGGACATGAGCTCTTCATGGTTCAGGTCGGGCGTGATCCGGATGACTGGAAGCCCATGTCGAGGGTTGGACCGGGCGCTGCAGAAATCCGTGTGCGTACACCGGACGGAGCGTTCAGGGTGATCTACGTGGCACGCTTCGCAAGCGCGGTGTACGTGTTGCATTCATTTCAGAAGAAGACGCACCAGACGGCATTGCTGGATATCCGGATTGCGCAGCGTCGCTATCGCGATGCGAGGGATATGGAACGAGCGAGTCAATGACTAGGCGCTATACCAAATCGAGCGGGAACATCTTCCTCGATCTCGGCTTTCCGCCGCACGAGGCCTCCGTAATGTTGCTTCGCGCACAGCTTGGCGAGGTGCTGCGCGCCTGGATGGAGCGCGAGAAGATCACGCAGGTGCAAGCCGCGAAGCGCTTGGGAATCTCCCAGCCGCGCATGTCGGAGATTGTGCGGGGAAAAGTTGAGCTGATGTCGCTCGACTATCTCGTCGGCCTTTGCGCGAAAGCAGGGCTCGATGTCGACCTGCGTCTCGCCGCGTAGTACGTATGCACGCGACCTACTGGAAAGACGACGACATCCTGGAGATGCGCCTTTCGGACAAGCCGATCGCGCGCGAAGTCTCCGAGAGCTGGAACGTGCACAAGAGCTACGCAGAGGATGGCGAGCTCGTGTGCGTGGTGTTTCTCGACGCGGTCAAAGAGGGGTACTTCACCCCGGAAGCGAACGGCCGCAAAGCCGCATGACACTATGGCCGAAAAGCGACTGAGGATCTGGTACGACAAGGAAGGCGACTTCCTGGAGGTGATGTTCGAGCAGCTTCCCGGCGTGTTTCGCGAGACGGCGAACCCGCACGTCATGGAGAAGGTGGACGAAAACGGCAACGTGCTCGGCTTCTCGATCACGCGGGTAAGCGCGCTGCGCGGTGCGCCGCTCGAGGTCGCCCTGTAGCGGAATCCTGACTACGCGAGGCGAAAGGAGAGCCGCACGCAGGGCCGCCGCGCCATCGCGCGCTTTCACTCGGATGCGGAAGTCACGATGGGCAGCGGGCCACCGCACCGGTATCGCCGCATGTTCGATAATCGGATCCGCACGGTGAACGACCGCGAGTTGCGTCGCTGCTTACGGCTGGCTGGCTGATCCCGGGTACGACCCCGTGCAGCAGGCGCGTCACCGGCACCAGGCCAACTGGAGCTGGTGGTAGGGTCTAGAAAGACCAAACCTGCATCGTGCGGTGCAGCTCGGCGAGGTCCTTTTCCTTGAGCGGCGGGGACTTGCCGGCGGCGTCGGCCTTGGCGGCGAGCTCGAGCACCTTGTCGTTCATGGTGGCGAGGCGCCGCGCCAGCACTTCGGCGATCGCGACGACCAGCTTGAACGCGGCGCTTGAGCCTTTGTCGAGCAGGGCGCGGAAGGGCTCGACCGGGAGCCGCAGCACGCGCGTGTCGACCACCGCGCGCCCGGTCGCCGAGCGCGTTTCGCTCGTGAGCAGCGAAATCTCGCCCAGCACCGCGCCGGGCCCCAGGCGCGCGAGCGCGTGCTCGCCGCCGCCCGCGCGCTTGATGACGTCGATCTCGCCCGCGACGAGCAGGTAGAGGCCATCGGCAACGTCCCCCTCGCGGAACAGGTCCCGGCCGGCGCCGATCTGCTGCATCTCGGCGACGGCGGCGAGCGCCCCGAGCTCCGTGTCCGACAGCGCGCGGCAGAGCGCCATTGCCTTGAGCGCGGCAGTGTGGGCCTGGGTCATGAGGGAATGATCCCGCTCAATTCTCGCAGAAATACTCCCCTTCGCCGTGAACAAATTCCGCTTCAGCGCCTCGCTGCACGCTGGCAGTGGCGCGCCGCCCCCGGTATCATCCCCAAGCTAACGAGATCGGGGCTAGGGGGCGGCGATGGCAATCGAGTTCGGCAAGCGCGAGAAGATCCTGGTGGGGGTGGTGGTGCTGGCCGGGGTCGCGGCCGGCGCGTGGTTCTTCTTTCTCGAAGATTTTCTGAGCGAGCCGCCGCCGAAGCCTGCGGCCAAGGCGCCCGCCAAGCCGGCCGCCGCAGCCAAGCCCGCGGCCGAGGCGCCGAAAACGGCTGCCGCCCCCGCGGCCAAGCCCGCGGCCGCCAAGCCCATTCCCACGAATCCGGACAAGCTGATCGCCGAGATCATCGAGACCTCGGGCGTGAAGGGCCAGATCCGCATCTTCGGCCAGGAGATCGCGCGCAGCGCGACCGAGGCGAGCCAGTCCGGACAGCAGAAGCTGAGCGACGCCGACGCCAAGGCGATCCACGGGATCGCGGCGCGGATTTTCGAGCCGGAGCAGATGACCGCGGAGGTGGCTTCCGCCCTGAAGGCGGCGTTCGAGCAGGAGCGCATGACGCGCCTGCTCGAGCTCCTGCGCCAGCCGGTGGCGCTCAAGATGGCGGCCATGGAGGCGAAGCCGCTCTCCGCCGAGGAGACGGCGAAGCTGCTCGACGAGATCCGCAAGAATCCGCCCTCGGCCGCCCGCCAGAAGCTGGTGCAGACGCTCGACGAGATCACGCAGAGCAGCGAGACCGGCGTGCAGCTCGCCACGCTCGCGGCGCGCGAGATGGTGGATGCCGTGGTCACCGAGCTGCAGAAGGCGGGCAAGCCGGTGCCGAAGGAGGCCCGGCAGGTCGCCGGCACGCAGATCGTCGCCGCGCAGGGCACCATGCGCAGCGCCTTCCGCACCATCTTCTACATCACCTACCGCGACGCGAGCGACGAGGATCTTGCAAGCTACGTGAAGCTGCTCGATACCGACACCGGGCGCTGGGGCCTGGAGCTGCTCGCGGGCGCGCAGCGCGCGGCGATCGAGGCCCGCGTGCGCGGGTTCGCGACGGAGGTGGCGCAGATCTCGGTACGCCTGGCGCTCGCCAAGGGGCTCGCGGCGCCCAAGCCCGCGGCCGAGGAGGAAAAGCCGGCCGAGAAGCTCGCCACGGCGGCGCCCGCCGCGAAGCCCGTCCCGGAAGCGCCCGCGTATCAGCGCCCTGCCAACATCCGCGAGCTCTACAGCCGCTACAACGATCTCATCACTGCGACCGTGATGCGCGACAGCGCCGCGGTGAAGGAATTGCTCGACGACGGCAAGTTCCCGGACGTGCGGCAGAAGGACGGCGTGACGCCGCTCATGGTCGCCGCCTCGAACGGCGACGCCGCGATCGTGGAGATGCTGCTCGCCAAGGGGGCGAACCCGAACCTGCGCGCCGCGGGCGGCACCACCGCGCTGTCGCTCGCGCGCGAGCGCGGCAGGGCCGAGATGGTGCGGCTGCTCCAGGCGAAGGGCGCGAAGGAATAGCCGGGCGGTGAGAAGCGCGGCGAGGGTATTCGCGGTTCTCCTCTCGCTCGGTCTTGTCCAGGAGGCGCGGAGCGCGGAGCTGCCGATTTTCGACGCCCATCTGCACTACTCCCATGACGCCTGGGAGGTGGTGCCCCCCGCGCAGGCGATCGCGATCCTGCGCAGGGCGGGACTGAAGCGCGCGCTCATCTCCAGCTCGGGAGACGACGGCCAGCAGCGGCTCTACGCCGCGGCGCCGGACCTGGTGATCCCGGAGCTGCGCCCCTATCGCTCGCGCGGCGAGATCGGGACCTGGTTTCGCGACGAGAGCGTGATCCCCTACCTGGAGGAGCGGCTCGCGAAGTACCGCTACGCCGGCATCGGCGAATTCCATCTCTACGGGGCGGATGCCGACCTGCCGGTGCCGCGCCGCGTGGTCGAGCTCGCCCGCGAAAGGAAGCTCTTCCTGCACGCGCACTCCGATGCCGACGCGGTGCAGCGTCTGTTCCGGCAGTGGCCGCAGGCGCGGATCCTGTGGGCGCACGCCGGCTTCGAGCGCCCGGAGAAGGTGCGCGAGATGCTGCGCAAGCACGCCAACCTCTGGTGCGACCTCGCGTTCCGCACCGACCACGCGAGCGACGGCAAGGTCGATCCCGCCTGGCGCGCCGCTTTCCTCGAGTTTCCCGGGCGCTTCCTGGTCGGCACCGACTCGTTCACGCCGGAGCGCTGGCACTACATCGGCGAGCACGCCGCCTGGTCGCGCCGGTGGCTCGCCGACCTGCCGCCGGAGGTCGCGGAGCGCATCGCGTGGAAGAACGGCGAGGCTCTCTTCGGCGCAGCGCCGTCGCGCTGATCGGCGCGTCCTGGCTGTGCGGCGCGGGCGAGGCCTGCGAGCTGCCGCCGGGGGCGCGGCTCGAGTCGGAGCGCCTCGCGATCAGCTACCGGACCGTTCCCGCGGAGATCGGCGTGGGCGAGCAGTTCGAGGTGATGCTCGCGGTTTGTCCCAAGAAGAACTTCAACCCTTCAGGCGAAATCAAAGCCGATGCAAGCATGCCCGAACACAAGCACGGCATGAACTATCGGCCGAGCGTCGCGCCGCTCGGGGCCGGGCGCTACCGCTCGCAAGGGTGGCTCTTCCACATGCCGGGGCGCTGGGAGTTCGTCTTCGAGGTGGGCGGCGAGCGGCTCACGGACAGCGTGCGGATCGAATGAAGGGGTTCGCAGTCCTGCTTTTGGGGATGGCTTTCTCCCTGAACGCTTTTTCTCAAGAACTGAAAAAAGAAGAAGTGCGCGCCATCCTGCGCCACGGCCCCTGGCCGGCGCCGTGGCAGCCCGATCCTTCCAACCGCGCTTCCGGCAATCCGGCGGCGATCGCGCTCGGGGAGCGCCTGTTCTTCGACCCGCGCCTGTCGCCTTCGGGCAAGGTGCTGTGCGCCACCTGCCACGTGCCCTACCGCGGCTGGCAGGACGCGCGCGCGCGCGCGCTCGGCCTCGCCGAGGTCGAGCGCAACACCCCGAGCGTGCTGAACGTGCGCTACGCGCGCTGGTTCGGCTGGGACGGGGCCGGCGACTCGCTCTGGGCGCAGAGCCTGCGCCCGATCCTCGAGCCGCGCGAGATGGGCGGCTCGATCGCGCAGGCCGCGGCGCTCGCGCGCGGCGACGCCGAGCTCGCCTGCCGCATCGAGCGCGCCTTCGGCGCGCTGCCGGGCGACGACGCGGGCATCGCGGTCGCGATCGGCAAGGCGCTCGCCGCGTTCCAGGAGACGCTGGTCACCGGGCGCACGCCTTTCGACGAGTTCCGCGACGCGCTCGCGCGCGGCGACGCCGATGCCATGAAGCGCTACCCCGCCGCGGCGCTGCGCGGACTGCGCATCTTCATCGGCAAGGGCAACTGCAGCCTGTGCCATTCGGGCCCGGCGTTCTCCAACGGCGAGTTCAACGACACGGGCGTGCCGTTCTTCGTGGCCGGCGGGGGCGTCGACCCGGGCCGCCACGGCGGCATCAAGAAGCTCCTCTCGAGCCCTTTCAACCTGCTCGGCGGCTTCAACGACGACCCCGCGGGCAAGGGCGCAGTACGCACGCGCCACGTCGCCCTCGAGCACCGCAACTTCGGCCAGTTCAAGGTGCCCGCGCTGCGCAACGTCGCGCGCACCGCGCCCTACATGCACGGCGGCAGCCTCGCGACGCTCGCCGACGTGGTGCGGCACTACTCCGAGGTGAGCCCGGACCGGCTGCACGCCGACGGCGAGGTGCTGCTGCTCAGGCCGCTGCGGCTCTCGAGCGAGGAATCGGCCGACCTGGTCGCGTTCCTCGAATCGCTCACGGAAACGCAAAGCGCGCTGCCCGCCAGCAGGCCCGAGTCGCCCTGCCTGAAATGAAGGTCTCCCTGGAGGCCGCGCGCGTCGAAGACCTGGAGCAGCTGGTCGAGCTGCTGCACATCCTCTTCACGCAGGAGCACGAGCTCGCGCCCGACGCCGGGAAGCAGCGCCGCGGCCTCTCGCGCATCCTCGCGGACGCTTCCATGGGGCGCATCTACGTGGCGCGCGAGGGCGCGCGCGTGCTCGGCATGGTGAGCATCCTGCGGAGCGTCAGCACCGCCGAGGGCGGCCCGGTGGGCCTTCTCGAAGACCTCGTTGTGCGGCCGGAGTGCCGCGGGCGGGGCGTGGGCGCGAAGCTGCTCGGCTACGCGATCGAGCAAGCGCGCGCCGACGGGCTGCTGCGCCTGATGCTGCTCACCGACGGCGACAACGCCGCCGCCCAGCGCCTCTACGAGCGCGCCGGCTTCGCGCGCTCGGGCATGCTGCCGATGCGGCTCAGACTCCGCCGATCAGGAGATACTTGACCTCGAGGTACTCCTCGATGCCGTACTTCGAGCCCTCGCGGCCGAGGCCGGACTGCTTGACGCCGCCGAAGGGCGCGACCTCGGTGGAGAGGATCCCGCTGTTGACGCACACCATG
>JBFLYF010000469.1:0-1953 GCA_040756795.1 Pseudomonadota bacterium | reverse complement strand
CGAGGCGCTCGACGGCGCGCTCGCCGCGCAGGCCGAGCGCTCCGAGGGCCTCGGCGCCTGCGCGCGGCGCGCCGGCGCGGCGCGCGCGCTGCTCGCCCGGATCGGCGAGCAAGAGAGCGGCGAGCAGGTGCGCTGGGTGGAGGTGTTCGGCCATTCGGTGCAGCTGCACCTCACGCCGCTCTCGCCGGCGGAACTGTTCCGCAAGCAGATGGCGGATCACCCGCGCGCCTGGATCTTCGCCTCGGCCACGCTCGCGGTAGGCGAGGACTTCTCGCACTTCAAGCGCGAGCTCGGCATCGAAGGCGCCGACTCGCGCGCCTGGCCGAGCCCGTTCGACTTCGAGCGCCAGGCGCTGCTCTACCTGCCCGAGGGCCTGCCGCCCGACCCGAACGAGGCCGGCTACACCGAGGCGGTGGTCGAGGCGGCCCTGCCCGTGCTGCGCGCGAGCCGCGGCCGCGCCTTCCTGCTGTTCACCTCGCACCGCGCGCTCAGGCGCGCGCACCAGCTGCTCAAGGACCGCATCGACTACCCGCTGCTCGCGCAGGGCGCGGGCTCGCGCAGCGAGCTGCTGGTGCGCTTTCGCGCGCTCGGCAACGCGGTGCTGCTCGGCGCCGCCTCGTTCTGGGAGGGCGTGGACGTGCGCGGCGAGGCGCTCTCGGTGGTGCTGATCGACAAGCTGCCGTTCGCGCCGCCCGAGGACCCGGTGCTCGCCGCGCGCATCGAGGCGCTGCGCGCGCAGGGCGGCAACCCGTTCATGGATTTCCAGCTGCCGCAGGCGGTGCTGCAGCTCAAGCAGGGCGCCGGGCGCCTGATCCGCGACGAGACCGACCGCGGCGTGCTGGTGCTGTGCGATCCGCGGCTTTTCACGCGCGCCTACGGCGCGGTGATCCGCGCCAGCCTGCCGCCGATGAAACAGACGCGGCGGCTGGCGGAGGTCGAAGCCTTCTTCGCTAGAATCCCGGCATGAAAATTCTCATCACCGGCGGCGGCGGATTCCTCGGCTTCAGGCTCGCCAAGGCGCTGCTCGCGCGCGGCAAGCTGGGCGGGCGATCGATTGCGGGGATTACCCTGCTTGACGGTTCGTTCCCCGAGGAAGCGAAAGCTCTCGATGTGAAAGCGGTCGTCGGAGACGTCTCCGACGGGCACGTCCTCGCGGGTGTATGCACGCCCGATACCGGCGCGGTGTTCCATCTCGCCGCGGTGGTGAGCGGCGCGGCCGAGGCCGATTTCGATCTCGGCATGCGCGTCAACCTGAAAGGCACCGAGCTGCTGCTCGAGCAGCTGCGAAAGTGCGCCGCGCCGCCGCGCGTGGTGTACACGAGCTCGGTGGCGGCTTTCGGCGGGCGGCTTCCCGAGGTGCTCGACGACTCCACCATCGCCAACCCGCAGACCTCCTACGGCACGCAGAAGGTGATCGGCGAGTACCTGCTCGCCGACTACACGCGCAAGGGCTTCCTCGACGGGCGCGCGCTGCGGCTGCCGACGATCGTGGTGCGCGCGGGCAAGCCGAACGCCGCGGCCTCCTCCTTCGCGAGCGGCATCATCCGCGAGCCGCTGAACGGCGAAGCGTGCGAGTGCCCGGTGGCCCCGGACACCGGCGTGTGGCTGCTCTCGCCGCGGCGCGTGGTCGAAGCCTTCCTCCATGCCTGGGAGCTGCCTTCCGAAGCCTGGGGCGACCGGCGCGTGCTCAACCTGCCCGGAATCACGGCGAGCGTCGCCGAGATGGTCGCGGCGATGGGCAAGGTGGCGGGAGAAGCTGCGGCGAAGCGCGTCGTCTACAAGGCCGACGAGCGCATCCGCGCGATCGTCAGGACCTGGCCGGTGCGCTTCCGCACCCCGCGCGCGCTCGAGATGGGCTTCAAGCCCGACCGCGACGTCGAGAGCATCATCCGCGACTACATCGCGGACGAGAACATCCGGGTCTAGGGGACTTCGGGGACGGCGCCCGATTTA
>JBFLYF010000468.1:0-1962 GCA_040756795.1 Pseudomonadota bacterium | reverse complement strand
ATCTTAACCCAGGTCCGGCCTTCGACGCGCGGAAACCGGCGAAGTTCCCGCAAGCACGGTCAAGGACGGAACTTGCGCAGGTCGCGCAGCACCTCGCGCGCGCAGTTATGTCCCGGCGCGCCGGTCACGCCGCCGCCCGGGTGCGCGCCCGAGCCGCACAGGTAGAGCCCCTTCCATGGTCCGCGGTAATCGGCGTACCCAAGCAGCGGCCGCGCCGACCAGAGCTGATCGAGCGTGAGCGCGCCGTGGAAGATGTCGCCGCCGATGAGGCCGAACTCGCGCTCGAGGTCCGCAGGCGAGAGCGCGCTGTGCGCGATGACGCTCGCGCGGAAACCGGGCGCGTGGGACTCGATGACCGCAAAAATTTTTTTGATGGCCTCATCCTTCCTGGAATTCCAGTCCGCGTCGGGAGCGAAGTGCTGGCAGAAAAGGCTTGCGACGTGCGCCCCCTCCGGTGCAAGCGAATCATCGAGCGTGCTCGGGATCACCATCTCTACGATCGGCTGGCGCGCGATTCCCTCGGCGCCAGCATCGAGGTAGGCGCGCTCCATGTAGGCGAGCGAAGGCGCGAGGATGATGCCGCTCGCGTGGTGCGGACCCGGTTCGGGCAGGCAGGCGAAGCGCGGTAGCGCCGAGAGCGCCACGTTCATGCGAAAGCTCGCCGAGCCGCACTTGTAGCGCTCGATGCGGGAGACGAATTCGGCGGGAAGGTCTTTTCGCTCCACCAGTCGCAGATACAGGAGCTTGGGATTCACGTTTGCCACGATCGCGCGGCCCGGCAAGACCCTGCCGTCCTGCAGCTCGACCTCTCCCGGCCGAACGCGCGCCACCGGCGCGTTGCAGGTGATCTGCACGCCAAGCCGGCGCGCCTCCGCCGCGAGCGCCTCGCTGATCGCGCCCATGCCGCCGATCGCGTGGCCCCACACACCGCGCTTGCCGTTCACCTCGCCGAAGCAGTGGTGCAGCAGCACGTACGCGGTCCCGGGATGAAACGGGCTCGCGTAGTTGCCCACCACCGCGTCCCAGCCGAGCACGGCCTTGATCGGTTCGGACTCGAACCAGCGCTCGAGCAGCTCCGCGGCGCTGCGCGCGAAGAGCTCGAGCAGGTCTCGCCTCGATTCCATGTCGAGCTTTTTCAACCTCAGCCCGGTGCCGAGCAATTTCACCAGATCAGAAACACCACCCCCGACGTTGGGAGGAGCCTGCAGCACCAGGGCGCGCAGCACGTCGGCCAGCCGCTCGATGGTGCGGTAGTACTCGGGCAGGCGCTCGGCGTCGCGCGCCGAGAACTTCGCCACCTCGCGCTGCGTCGCTTCGAGGCTGCCGCCCACCTTGAGGTACCCCGCTTCGAGCGGCACGAAGTTCGCGAGCGGCCGCTCGACGATCCTCAGGCCGTGCTCGGCCAGGCGCAGATCGCGGATCACCTTCGCCTGCAGGAGGCTCACGGTGTAGGCGGCGGTGGAGTTGCGAAAACCGGGATGGAACTCTTCGGTAACCGCCGCCCCGCCCACCACGCCGCGGCGCTCGAGCACCTTCACCTTGAGGCCCGCTCTTGCCAGGTAGCAGGCGCACGCGAGGCCGTTGTGCCCGGCCCCCACGACGACCGCGTCCCAGCTCACTTTGACGACCTATTCGGTGGTGACGGACTTGGCGAGGTTGCGCGGCTTGTCGACGTCGGTGCCGCGCGCGAGCGCGGTGTGGTAGGCGAGCAGCTGCAGCGGCACCACGTGCAGGATCGGCGAGAGCAGCCCGTAGTGCTCGGGCAGCCGGATGAGGTTGATGCCGTTCTCGCGGGCGATGCGCGTGTCGGCGTCGGCGAGCACGTAGAGCTCGCCGCCGCGCGCCCTGACTTCCTGCATGTTGGACTTGAGCTTCTCGAGCAGCGCGTCGTTCGGCGCCACCGTCACCACGGGCATCGCGGCGGTGACGAGCGCGAGCGGCCCGTGCTTCAACTCGCCCGCG
>JBFLYF010000467.1:0-1967 GCA_040756795.1 Pseudomonadota bacterium | reverse complement strand
CACCGCGCCCAGCGCGACCGCGGCCCAGAGCGGCAATTCGACGTGGTTCAGCAGCCCCCAGCCGTTCCCGGCCGCGAGCGCGGCGAGCGCGACCGCGGAGCCCGGCAGCGCTACGCGCAGCAGCAGCGTGTTGAAGAGCGCGAGCCCCAGGTTCGCGCGCCAGCGCGCGAGCCGCGACAGCCGCAGCGCGCGCGCGGGCGCCGCAATCTCCCACGCCGCCATCAGTGCGAATACACTGCCGAAGGCGGCAAGACGGACCAGCGGCTCGCTGTCGAAGGGGGTGCCCATGAAGTTGTCAACTAGTTAGTTGAATAGTAGAATAGACCTCATGCTCAAGTCAAGCGATCCCAAGGCAGAGCTCTACGCACAGTTGGCGCGCGTCGGCACCGCGCTGGCGAGCCCAGGGCGACTGCAACTCCTTGAATTCATTGCGCAAAAAGAGCGCAGTGTCGATGCCCTGGCGGCGATGACCGGGCTTTCGGTGGCCAACTGCTCCAAGCACCTGCAGGCGCTGCGCCAAGCGGGGCTGGTGACGGCGCGCAAGGAGGGGCTGCGCGTGTATTACGCGCTTGCCGGAGACGACGTGGTCGCGCTTTACTCGGCGCTGCGGCGCGTGGCCGAGAACCGCCTCGCCGAGGTCGAGCGGCTCGTGCGCCTGTGGCTCGCGCACCGCGACGAGATGGAGCCGGTGCCGGCGACCGAGCTGCTCGAGCGAGCGAAAAAGGGCCTGGTCACCGTGCTCGACGTGCGGCCCCCGGAGGAATATGCCGCGGGGCACCTGCCCGGGGCGATCAACATTCCGGTCGACCAGCTGGAAAGCCGGCTCGCGAAGCTGCCGAAAAAGAAGGAGTTCGTCGCCTACTGCCGCGGCCCCTACTGCCTGATGTCCTTCGACGCGGTCGCGAAGCTGCGGGCAAAGGGCCTCAAGGCGCGCCGCCTGCAAGACGGCTTTCCCGAGTGGCGCGCGGCCGGCCTGCCCGTGGAGCAGTGACGCCGCAGCAATACGACGCCTGGTACGCCGCGCCGCGCGGCGCGTGGATCGGGGAGCTCGAATACCGCCTGCTGCAAGGTATGCTGCGGCCCGCCCCGGGCTCGAGCATCCTCGACGTCGGCTGCGGCACCGGCTACTTCAGCCGGCGCTTCGCGCTCGAAGGGCACGCGGTGACGGGTATCGACGTCGATCCGGCAACGATCGACTACGCGCGCGGGCATGCGGCCGCCCGAGAACAATACGCGGTCGCCGACGCCCTCGCCTTGCCGTTCGAGCAACGCAGGTTCGACTACTGCATTTCGGTGACCGCGCTGTGCTTCCTGCCCGATGAGCGCAAGGCGCTCGAAGAAATCGTGCGGGTCGCCCGCAAAGGCATTGCCGTAGGGCTGCTCAACCGCAGGAGCCTGCTGTACCTGAAGAAGGGGCGCGGCGGCGGCAGCGGCGCCTACCGCGGCGCGCACTGGCATACGCCGGGCGAGTTGCGCGTGCTGCTGAACGGACTTCCGGTCGCGAAGCCGCAGATCCGCAGCGCCGTGTTCCTGCCCTCGGGCGGCGCCGCGGCACGCCGGCTCGAGGCTCTGATCCCGGGGAAGACTCTTCTCGGCGGTTTCCTCGCCGCGAGCGCGGATCTCGCATGAATCCGGCGATCGGCTGTGCGCTCGTTTCCGCGGCGCTCTTCGGCGCGAGCACGCCGTTTGCGAAGCTGCTGCTCGGCGAGATCCCGCCCGTGCTGCTCGCCGCGCTGCTCTATCTCGGCAGCGGCGTGGGGCTCGCCGCGTGGATCGCGGTCCGCAGGGAGCATGCCGCGCCGATCGCGCGCGCCGACTGGCCATGGCTCGGCGCGGCAATTCTCGCGGGCGGCGTCGCGGGACCCGTTCTGCTCATGCTCGGCCTCGCCCGGACCGACGCGAGCAGCGCCTCGCTGCTGCTCAACCTCGAGGCCGCGCTCACGGCGCTGCTCGCCTGGGTCGTGTTC
>JBFLYF010000466.1:0-1977 GCA_040756795.1 Pseudomonadota bacterium | reverse complement strand
GCTGCTCGTGTCGCTCAACATGATCCCGAAGGTCGCGCTCGGGCCGCTGATCATCGTCTGGTTCAAGTACGGCGTGTTCCCGAACACGCTGATGGCGTTCTCGATCTGCGTCTTCCCGATCCTGCTCACCACCGCGCGGGGCTTGCGCGAGATCGAGCCCGAGCTGCTCGACCTGGTGCACTCGCTGAAAGGCTCGCGCTGGCAGCTGTTCACCAAGATCCAGCTGCCCGGGTCGCTGCCCTACATCTTCTCCGGCATGAAGGTGGGCGCGATCCTCGCCGTGGCCGGCGCCATCGTAGGCGAGTTTCTCGGCTCGGACCGGGGCCTGGGGTATCTCATGCTGCAGGTGCAGGTGACGCTCGACACGCCGGCGATGTTCATGGCGGTGCTCCTCATCACCGTGATCGGCATGCTGCTGTACGGCGTGGTCCTGCTGCTGGAAAGGGCGCTGGTGCCGAAAGATGCCCGCATCGACTGAGCCCTTCATCCGCATGCGCGGGCTGAGCAAGACCTACCGCAGCGGCGCAAGAGCGCACCTCGCGATCTCGGATGCGACCTTCGACATCATGCCCGGGGAGCTGGTGTCGCTCGTAGGCCCTTCCGGCTGCGGCAAGTCCACGCTGCTCAAGGTCCTGGCGGGGCTGCACCCGCACGACGGCGGCGAGCTGAAGATCGGCAGCGCGACGCATCCCTTCGATCCGGCGCGCGACGTGGGGATGGTGTTCCAGGCGCCGCTGCTGCTCAAGTGGCGGCGCATCCTGGAAAACGTGCTCCTGCCCGCGGAGATTCTGGGTTTGCCGCAGAAGGAAACCAGGGACAGGGCAAGAAGCCTGCTTGCGCTCGTGGGGCTCACCGGCTACGAGGACAAGTATCCCTACGAGCTCTCGGGCGGCATGCAGCAGCGCGCGGCGATCGCGCGCGCGCTGGTGCACGACCCGAAGCTGGTGCTGATGGACGAGCCCTTCGGCGCGCTGGATGCGTTGACGCGCGAGAAGATGAACCTGGAGCTGCTGCGCATCTGGAAGGAGGCGGGCAAGACCATCGTCTTCGTCACGCACGGCATCTCGGAGGCGGTGTTCCTCGGCACGCGCGTGGTGGTGCTCACCGCGGGACCGGCGAGGATGGCCGACAACTTCGAGATCTCGCTGCCTCATCCGAGGACGCTCGACCTGAAGACGCACGAGAGCTTCGGCGAGTACACGCGGCGCATCTACCGGCTGCTCGGCATGGAATGAAGAACGCCAGGCGCAACCCCGAGAGGAACCGCGAGCGCATCCTCGCCGCCGCGACGGTCGAGTTCGCGAAATACGGCCTGGGGGGCGCGCGCGTGGACCGCATCGCGGCGCGCGCGCGCGCCAACAAGCGCATGCTCTACTACTACTTCGGCAACAAAGACGGGCTGTTCCTCGCCGTGCTGGAGGAGAGCTACCGCCGCATCCGCGAGGCCGAGCGCAAGCTCCGCCTCACCGACCTCGACCCGCGCCAGGCGATGCGCCGGCTGGTCGAGTTCACCTGGAACTACTACCTCGAGCATCCCGAGTTCCTGACGCTCTTGAACAGCGAGAACCTGCACCGCGGCCGGCACGTGCGCCGCTCGCGGCGGATCGTCGCCATGCATTCGCCCTTCGCGGCGATGATCCGGCAGGTGCTGGAGCGCGGCGCGCGCCTGGGCGAGTTCCGGCGCGGCGTCGACCCGGTGCAGCTCTACATCTCGATCGCGGCGCTCGGCTACTTCTACCTGGGCAACCGCTACACGCTCTCGACCATCTTCCAGCGCGACCTGCTCGCGCCGCGCAACCGCGCGCTGCGGCTGCGGCACATGGTCGAGCTCGTCCTCGGCTACCTGAGGCCGGCATGAGAATCGCTCTGTGCAACGAAGTGATCGCGCCGATGCCGTTCCCGCGGCAGTGCGCGTACGCCGCCAAGCTCGGCTACGAGGGCCTCGAGATCGCGCCCTACACGCTCTCGGAGGAGCCG
>JBFLYF010000465.1:0-1983 GCA_040756795.1 Pseudomonadota bacterium | reverse complement strand
GATCACCCGCTTCGCCCAGTCGAAGTACTCGCGGCGGCGCGCGAGGTCCCATTTCGCCGGCGGGCGCTCGGCGACATCGCGCAGGTTGCAGATCTTGTCGGCGAGCTTGATCAGCTTGGCGCCCGCGCTCAGGCGCGCCGCGTGCTCGACCTGCAGGCGCTTGCGCGCGGCCTTCTCGAGCGACTTGTCGTCGGTGACCTCCTCCACCAGGCGCGCGATGCGCTCGCCGAACTGCGCGCGCAGCTCATCGCCCGTGGTGGCCGTGTCCTCGATGGTGTCGTGCAGCAGCGCCGCGGCGAGCACCTCGAGGTCGCCGACGCCGCCCTCGCGCGCCAGCACCTCGGCGAGCGCGATCGGATGGTTGATGTAGGGCGAGGCCTCGGCGTCCTTGCGCCGCTGGTCGCGGTGCTTGTGCGCGGCGAAGGCGAGCGCCTTGAACAGCAGCGCGAGCTCACTGTCAGGCTGGCGTTTCATTTGGTGTTTTTTGAAGAAAGCTTTCCACAATCAGGATCACCGCGCCCACCGTGATCCCCGAGTCGGCGACGTTGAACGCCGGCCAGTGCCAGCCCGCGGCGTGAAAGTCGAGGAAGTCCACCACGTGCCCCCACTGCAGCCGGTCCCACAGGTTGCCGAGCGCCCCGCCGAGGATGAGTCCCAGGCCGAAGCAGAACAGGGTTTTCCGGGGGTTCCTGTAAATCAGGAAACCGACGACAAGGGAGGCCACGACGGCGATGGCGGCGAAGAGCGGCGTCTGCCAGCCCGGCGCCGTGGCGAGGAAGCTGAACGCCGCGCCCTTGTTGAAGACCAGCACCAGGTTGAAGAACCCGGTGACCGCGAGCGCCTCGCCGGGCCGGAATGCCTCGAGAATCAAGATCTTGCTCAGCCGGTCGAGAACGACGACCGCAAGGGCGAGCGCAAACCAGATCGCCGCCCTAGGCATAGCGGCGCGTCTCGCCCGCCCCGCGCAGGTTGCTCTCGCAGCGCCCGCACAGGCCTTCCTTGCCGACATCCGGCCGGTAGTGCCAGCAGCGCCCGCACTTGGGATGCTTGCTCGGGTTGACATCGACAGACACGGGTGACCCGTTTACCTGCTTGACCGTTGCGCGCGAGGCGATCAACACGAATTTCAGGTCATCGCCCAGGCGCGAGAGCGATTCGAAGACCGGGCCATTCGCCTGAATATCGAGCTCCGCCGCGAGCGACGAGCCCAGCTGCTTCTGCTCGCGCTTCTGTTCGATTCCCTTGGTGACGATTTCGCGAAACTGCCGCACGTTTTCCCAGTGAGCGAGCACGGACTGGTCCAGGCCGTGCTCGGGAATTCGATGCCAGATCTCCTCGAACACGCTCCGCTCCGCGTTCCCGACGAACACCTGCCACGCCTCCTCGGCGGTAAAGCTGAGGATCGGCGCCATCAGGCGAACCAGGCTGTTCGTGATATGCCAGAGGGCGGTCTGCGCCGAACGGCGCGCGCCGGACCGCGCGGCGCTGGTATAGAGGCGATCCTTCAGGATATCGAGGTAGAACGCCCCGAGGTCGTCCGAACAGAAGGCCTGAAGCTTCTGCGACACGAGGTGAAACTGGTAGCGGTCGTAGTCGGCGAGCGCCGCTTGCTGCATTCTTGCCGTGACCGCGAGCATGTAGCGGTCGAGCTCGACCATGTCCGCGACGGGCACGGCGTCCTTCGCGATGTCGAAATCGGACGTGTTGGCCAGCAGGAATCTGAGCGTGTTGCGGATTCGCCGGTAGCTCTCGACCACGCGCTTGAGGATCTCGCTCGAGATCGTCAGCTCGCCCGAGAAGTCGCCGCTCGCCACCCACAGGCGCAGGATCTCGGCGCCGAGCGTGCCCGCGATCTCCTGCGGCGCCATGACGTTGCCCTTGGACTTCGACATCTTGCGGCCTTCGAGGTCGATGACGAAGCCGTGCGTCAGCAGCCCCTTGTAGGGGGGCACGCCGTTCATCATGCAGGAGACGAGGAGCGAC
>JBFLYF010000464.1:0-1986 GCA_040756795.1 Pseudomonadota bacterium | reverse complement strand
GAAGGAGGAGTTGGCGCCGTTTTCCAGCAGCCGGCGCACCAGGTAGGCGAGCAGGTCGCGGTGCTCGCCCACCGGGGCGTACACGCGCACCGGCACCTCGGCATGCGCCATCACCTCGCGGTACACGCCCTCGCCCATGCCGTGCAGGCGCTGCATCTCGAAGCCGGCGCCGCGGCCCTCGGCCATCTGCAGGATGGCGGCGATGGTGCCGGCGTTGTGGGTGGCGAACTGCGGATAGATCACCTCGGCGTGCTCGAGCAGGGCACGCGCGCAGGCGAGGTAGGAGATGTCGGTGTGGTGCTTGTGCGTGAACACCGGGTAGCCCGCCAGCCCGAGCTCCTGCGCGCGCTTGACCTCGCCGTCCCAGTAGGCGCCCTTGACGAGCCGAACCATGAAACGCAGGCCGTGCGCCCGCGCGATGCGCGCCACCTCGTCGACCACCGCGAGCGCACGGCTCTGGTAGGCCTGGATGGCCAGCCCGAAGCCGCGCCAGCCCGGGTGCTGCGCGGCGATGCGTGCCGCGAGCGCCTCGAACACGTCGAGCGAGAGCTCGAGGCGCTCGCTCTCCTCGGCGTCGATGGTGAGGTTCATGTTCGCGCGTGCCGCGGCCTCCACCAGTGTCCACACGCGCGGCAGCAGCTCGGCGAACACGCGCTCGCGCTGCGCCACCTCGTAGCGCGAGAACAGCGCGCTGAGCTTGATGGAGATGCCGTCGCGCTGCTCGGGCCCTCCGCCCTCGGCCGCCTGCGCGAGCCGCGCGATCGCCCGGGCGTAGGCCGCGTGGTAGCGCTGCGCATCGGCCTCGGTGCGTGCGCCTTCGCCCAGCATGTCGTAGCTGAAGCGCAGCGCCGGCTGCGCGCGGCGCGGCGCCTTCGCCTCGGCCAACGCCTCGTCGATGCTGCGCCCGAGCACGAACTGGCGGCCGAGCAGCTGGATGGCCCGCACCGTGGCGGCGACCACGGTCTGCGCGCCGAGCCGCTGCAGCAGGCCCGGCGCCTGCTCCGCGTCGGGCAGGAAGCGCTTGGACATCGCGATCGCGCTGGACGCGAGCGAGGCCAGCATGCGGTGCGGCCCCTCGGCCGCATGCGCGTCGAACTCGGCCCGGCCGAGCTGGTCGGCCGTCAGCGCGATCGCGGTCTCGGCGTCGGGCACGCGCAGCAGGGCCTCGGCCAGCCGCATCAGCGCGAGGCCCTCGACGCTGGAGATAGGGTACTCGCGCAGCAGCGATTCCATGGCCCAGAACGGCGCGGGGTGGTCGCGCACGGCGCGCACCCAGGGCGCCGCACGCGCCGCCGCGCGTGGCCAGTCGAGTTGTCCCGCCAGGGTCTGAAGTGCCGCGGCGAGCGCATCGGATTCGGGGCGGCAGGGTTCGGGCAGGCGGTCGGACTCGGGCGGGACAGCGAACATGGGGACTCTCCAAGACGGGCGACACCATCGAATAAGTTGCTAGGTTAGTCGCTGATCGCTAGGATTAATCGCCATTCAGACCCACCCAAACCGAACGAACCTCGCCAGCACCATGAACTCCGACGACCTGCCGCGCCCGCATGCACTCGACAAGATCGACATCCGCATCCTGCGCGTGCTGCAGAAGGACGGCCGCATCTCCAACCTCAAGCTGGCCGAGGAGGTGCACCTCTCGCCCACGGCCGTGCTGGAGCGCGTCAAGCGGCTCACGCGCGACGGCTACATCCTCGGCTACGAGGCGCGGCTCAACCCGGACAAGCTGGGTGCGGGCATGCTGGTGTTCATCGAGGTGGTGCTCGACCGCACCACGCACGACGCGATGAACGCCTTCAAGGCGGCGGTGCAGGTGCGCGCCGAGATCCAGGAATGCCACCTGGTGGCCGGCGGATTCGACTACCTGATCAAGACGCGCGTGGCCAACATGCAGGCCTACCGCGAGCTGGTGGGCTCGGTGATCTGGGCGCTGCCGGGCGTGCGCGAGACGCGCACCTACGCGGTGATGGAAGAGGTGAAGAACAC
>JBFLYF010000463.1:0-1988 GCA_040756795.1 Pseudomonadota bacterium | reverse complement strand
CCGCGGGCTGCTTTCGCCCGCCGCCCAGGGTGGAGTCCGCCTTCGTGCGCATGATCCCGCTCGCGCAAGCGCCGGCCTGCGACGAGGCGGCGCTGGAGAAGCTCGTGCGCCGCGCGTTCAGCGCGCGGCGCAAGACCCTGCGCAACGCGCTGCCGCTCGCGGCCGCGGATTACGTGATGCTCGGAATCGATCCCGGCTTGAGGCCTGAGAACCTCTCGCCCGCCGACTACGTGCGCATCGCGGCGCACGCCGCAGGCTAGTAGGGAATGCGGTGCGGCCTGCTGTCCCCGGCGCGCACCAGCTTGAGCTGCAGCTCCACGATGCGCTGGTAGAAGGGCTTGGCGAGCTCGGCGGCGTCGCGCATCTCGAGGAAGCGCTCGCGCGCCGAGTCGAACTGGCCGAGACGCCGGGCGAGCTCGCCGGAGATCATGCGCTTCAGGATGCGGTAGCGGATCTCCTTGAGCGACTCGAGCGGAATCGAGTCGTAGAGCGCAAGCGCCTCCTGCGCGTACTGCCGGTAGCGCGCCGGGTCCTCCGCCACCTCCCAGGTCGCCTGCACCAGCGCCCAGGCCACGGCGTAGGGCGGCTCGCCCAGATGCCGGCGCAGCACCGCTTCCAGGTAGTGCGTGGCGTGCACCTTGCTCATCGCCCGGTACTGCTCCGAAAGGACGAAATCGCGCAGCTTGGCGAGCTCGGCTTCGGTGAAGCTGCTCTTGTACAGCACGAAGCCGCTGCTGGGGCACTTGGCATGCGCCCAGGTGCCGGAGGGATCGACCGGCCTCTGGTCGAGGTAGGTCTGGCGCGAGGCGAGCGGCGGCGGGTCCAGGTGGGCGAAGCGCTCGCCGTCGAACGGGCAGATGCGCTGCACGACGGTGCCCTGGGCGAAGGCTGCCGTGGCAGCGAGCCAGAGCAGTGCGGCGGCCGCGAAACGCATCGTCATGCTCCTTTGTGCTCGATGAACTCGATCTTGTAGCCGTCGGGGTCCTGCACGAAGGCGATCACCGTCGCGCCGCCCTTCACCGGGCCCGCTTCGCGCGTCACCGCGCCGCCCTTCGCGCGCACGGCGTCGCAGGCCTTCCTCGCGTCGGGAACCTCGATCGCGATGTGGCCGAAGGCCGAGCCGAGCTCGTACTTGTCCACCCCGTAGTTATAGGTGAGCTCGAGCACCGCGCTGCTGTCCTCGGCGGCGTAGCCGACGAAGGCGAGCGAATACTTCTGCTCGGGCCGGTCGGTGGTGCGCAGCAGCTTCATGCCGAGCACCTCGGTGTAGAACCTGATGGAGCGCTCGAGGTCGCCGACCCGGAGCATGGTGTGCAGGATTCTCATGGCGGTCCCCAGATTATCCGAATTGCGGCCCCGAGCGCTAGCCGTCCAGCTCCCGCTGCTGCGCTTCGATCCATTGCTCGGCGAGCGCGTTGATCGTCTCCGGCGCGCGCCCCGCGCTCTGGATCGCCGGGCCGATGCGCACCGTGATTTCGCCCGCGAACTTGAGAAACGAGTTGCGCGGCCACAGGCGCCCCGCGTTGTGCGCGACCGGCACCACCGGCGCGCCGGCGTGCGCCGCGAGCCAGGCGCCGCCCGGCTGGTACTTGCGGTGCTCGCCCGGCGCGACGCGCGTGCCCTCCGGGAACACCACCACCCAGAAGCCCTGCTCGAGCCGCCGCCTGCCGCGGCGCGCGATCTGGCGCAGCGCCGCCATGCCGCGCGCGCGGTCGATCGCGATCGGGCTCATCAGCGCGAGCCCCCAGCCGAAGAACGGGATCCACAAGAGCTCGCGCTTGAGCACGTGCACCTGCGGCGGGAAGATGCGCTGGAAGGCGAGCGTCTCCCAGGCCGACTGGTGCTTGGCGAGGATCACCGCCGGGCGCCGCGGCAGGTGCTCGCGTCCCTGCACGCGCCAGCGCACGCCGCAGAGGAGCCGCAGGCACCAGAGCACCGCGAGCGACCAGCCGGAGATGAAGCGGTAGCGCGCGAGGCGCGGCAGCGGC
>JBFLYF010000462.1:0-1988 GCA_040756795.1 Pseudomonadota bacterium | reverse complement strand
CGGTGTTGCGGCGCAGGTCCGCCGGATCGATCTGCCGGATGTCGATCCCGTCCACGAGGATCGTGCCCTCGGTCGGCGCGTAGAGGCCGACGAGCAGCTTGGCGAGCGTGCTCTTTCCCGACCCGACGCGGCCGATGATGCCGACGCGGTCGCCGGCGCGGATCGTGAACGAGGCGCGGTTGAGCGCGAGCAGCTCCTGCCCGGGGTAACGGAAGCTCACTTCGCGGAACTGGATGTCGCCGCGCAGCCGCGGCGTCTGCACGAAGGTCTTGCCGCGCGGCCGCTCGACCGGCGCTTCCATGATCTTGTTGAGCGCCGCGAGCGCGCTCATCGCCTGGTGGTAGCGGGTGAGCAGCGCCGCCACCTGGGCGAGCGGCGCGATGGCCCGGCTGGCGATGATGTTGCACGCGATCAGCCCGCCGACCGTGAGCTCGTTGCCGGCGATCAGGTAGACCCCGACGACGATCGTCGCGAGCGCCACCGAGAGCTGCACGAACGCGGCGAAGTGGATCGCGAGCGCCGCGATGAAACGGGTGCCGAGGCTCTCCTGCGCCACGAACTCGACCATGCCCTCCCAGCGGCGCTGCAGGTGCGAGGCGGCGCCGAGGCTCTTCACCTGCTCGATCGCGCCCAGCGTCTCGATGATCGCGGCGTGCTTCGCTTCCGAGGCGGCGAACACGCGCCGGATGCGGTCGCGCAGCGGCACCTGCAGCGCGAAGCCGAGCGCGAGCGCGAGCGGGATCCCGGCCAGCGTCACGAGCGCCATCGGCCAGCCGCCGATCGCCCACACCACCGCGATGAAAAGCAGCACGAACGGCAGGTCGATCAGGGTGCTGAGCGTCGCCGAGGTGAAGAACTCGCGCAGCGATTCGAACTCGCGCAGGTTGTTGGCGAGCGCGCCCACCGGCTGGCGCGGCTGGTCCAGGCTCAGGTCCATCACCTGCGCGTAGAGCGTCGCCGACATCGCGAGGTCGGCGCGCTTGCCGGCGAGGTCCACGAAGTAGCCGCGCAGCACCTTGAGCAGCAGGTCGAAGAGGTACACCGCCCCGATGCCGATCGCGAGCACCCAGAGCGTCTCGAACGCCTGGTTCGGCACCACGCGGTCGTACACGTTCATGATGAAGAGCGGCGTGAGCACGGCGAAGACGTTGATCAGCACCGCCGCCGCGGTCACCTCCGTGTAGATCCGCCAGCTGCGCGCGAGCGCGCCCCAGAACCAGTGGTGCGTGCGCGCGACACGCTCGGTCGCGGTACCCGCCTCGAAGCGCGGCCGCAGGCCCGCGAACACCACGTAGCCGGAGTGACGCGCGGCGAGCTCGGCGAGCGGCACGCGGCGCTCGATCCCGTTCGCGCCGGCCAGGGCGACGCGCGCCTCGTTCCCCGCGCGCTCGAGCAGCACGCAGGCCTCGCGATCCTCGAGCAGCAGCACCACCGGAAGCGCGAGCGCCGGGATCTCTGCGAGCGGGCAGCGGCGCACCCGGGCGACCAGCCCCGCGCGCTCGGCGGCGCGCGCGACGAGCTTGAGCGTCAGGCGCCCGTTCTCCAGCGGCAGCCCCGCGCTCAGGGACTCGGCGGAGGCGTCCTGCCCCAGCAGGCGCGCGACGTGCGCCAGCGCCAGGGCGAGCGGATCGCCGCCCCCGGGCACACCGCCCGCCGGCGACGCCGCCGCCGGATCAGCGTGCTGCTGCATTTTCCGCCTCCGCCTCCCCGGGCCGCGGCACGCCGAGCGCCGCGACGAGCTTTCCCATCGCCGCGAGCAGCCGGTGCTCGTCGGCGCTCACCGTGTACACGCCGTTCAGCACCGCGGCCTGCGCGCCATAGCGCTCGGCCTCGGAGTTGAGCAGATCGAGCAGGCTGCGCTGGCCGATCTGGAACTGCTTGCGATAGGCCTCGACCACCTGCGCGCTCGAGCGCGCGTGCATCGCGAGGTTCGGCATGCGCTCGCGCCCCGCGCGCAGGCCCTGCCAGGCCTGGCGCAGGTCGCGCTC
>JBFLYF010000461.1:0-1995 GCA_040756795.1 Pseudomonadota bacterium | reverse complement strand
CGCCGCCTCGCGGCTCGAGGTGGCGGAGGAGGAGGACGTCGCGCCGCCCGAGGCCTGGCCCGAGCGCGACGCGGGGCTGAACGTGGTGAACGCGCGCGCCGAGGCGAACGTCGGCGGCTGGGCCGAGGTCGGCGGCCTCGCGGCGATCCGCGTCCACGACCGCAGCGACTGGTGGCTCGCGGCGATCCGCCGGCTGCGTCTCGACGAGGGCGGCGCGCTGGAAGCGGAATTCGAGGTCCTCTCGCGCAAGCCCTTCAGCGTCTGGCTGCGCGTGCTCGGGCAGAAGGACCGCATGACGTCCAACTGGGAGACGACCGGCTCGTTCGCCTACGATTACGTGGAAGCGGTGCTGCTCACCGACCGCCCGGCCGGCAAGGCTCCCGCGCTCGTCATCCCGAAGGGCAAGTACGTGCCCGGGCAGATCCTGGAGCTGCTCTACGGCGAGAGGAGCCGCTACCTGCGCTTCACCGACTTTCTCGAGCAGGGCAAGGACTACGACCGCTGCGCGTTCGCGTGGCAGGCCGAGGCACGCTAAACGGCGTCGTCCTGCGGCGGCGGGCAGGCGCAGAAGAAGTGCCGGTCGCCGTAGACCTGGTCCACGCGCTTCACCGGCGGCCAGTACTTCCCCGCGCGCAATCCGGGCAGCGGGAAGGCGGCCTCGGCGCGCGTGTACGGATGCCGCCACTCGCCCGCCAGCTCCTCGGCGGTGTGCGGCGCGTTGCGGATCGGGTTGTCCTCGCGCGGCCAGGCGCCCGCGGCGATTTTCTCGAGCTCCCGCCGGATCGCGATCATCGCCTCGCAGAAGCGGTCGAGCTCGGCTTTCGGCTCGCTCTCGGTCGGCTCGAACATCAGCGTCTCGTGCACCGGGAACGAAAGCGTGGGCGCGTGAAACCCGTAGTCCATGAGGCGCTTGGCGATGTCCTCGGCGGTGACGCCGTAGCGCTCCTTGAGCATCCTCAGATCGAAGATGCACTCGTGCGCGCTGCGGCCGCGCGCGCCGGTGTAGAGCACCGGCCAGTGCTCCTTCAAGCGCGCGGCGACGTAGTTGGCGCTCAGGATCGCGGTGGTGGTCGCGCGCCGGATGCCGTCTGCGCCCATCATGCGCAGGTACATCCAGGAGATGGCTACGATGAGCGCGCTGCCCCAGGGCGCGGCGCTCACGCTGCCGTTCTCCTTTTTCAGACCCGGCATCGGCACTAGCGGGTGCGCCGGCAGGAAGGGCGCGAGATGCGCCCCCACCGCGAGCGGACCCATGCCGGGGCCGCCGCCGCCGTGCGGGATGCAGAAGGTCTTGTGCAGGTTGATGTGGCAGATGTCGGCGCCGAAGTCCCCTACGCGCGCGAGGCCCGCGAGCGCATTGAGGTTCGCGCCGTCCAGGTACACCTGGCCGCCCGCCGCATGCACGCGCTCGCAGATCCCGCGCACCGCTTCCTCGAACACGCCGTGCGTGGAAGGGTAGGTGAGCATGAGCGCGCACAGGCGCTTGCCGTGCTCGGCGAGCTTCCTCTCCAGGTCCGCGACGTCGATGTTGCCGTGCGCGTCGCAGGCGACCACCGCGACCTGCAGGCCCGCCATGTGCGCCGATGCGGGATTCGTGCCGTGCGCCGAGAACGGGATCAGGCACAGGTCGCGGTGCGCCTCGCCGCGCGAGGCGTGGTAGTTGCGGATCGTCACCAGGCCCGCGTACTCGCCGTTCGCGCCCGAGTTCGGCTGCAGCGTCATCTCCGGCAGCCCGGTGATCGCCTCGAGCGCGGCCGAGAGCTGCGCGAAGATCTCGTGGTAGCCGGCCGCCTGCTCGCGCGGCGCGAACGGGTGCAGCGCGGCGAGCTCGGGCCAGGAGATCGGCGCCATCTCGGCGGCGGCGTTCAGCTTCATGGTGCAGGAGCCGAGCGGGATCATGCCATGCACGAGCGAATAGTCGCGGTTCTCCAGGCGCTTGAGATAGCGCATCATCTCGGTCTCGCTGCGGCAGCGATGAAACACCGGGTGGGCGAG
>JBFLYF010000460.1:0-1998 GCA_040756795.1 Pseudomonadota bacterium | reverse complement strand
CGTGCCGCTTATTTCGAGATGCGCCCGGTCCACTATGCGCGCGCCGTGTTGCTGCGCGATGGAGACGCGCCATTGCCGCCGCCCGTGCCGCAAATGGACCGCCTCGTCTATGAGCAACTCAAAAGGCTCGGCAACAACCTCAACCAGATTCTTCGGCACCTGCACATTACGCGCGGCCAGGCGCCACCCAGCCTGGAGCCCCTCCTCAAGGACATCCGCGCGGTGCTCGACAGAGGCGCGATCCTTGGTCCCTAAAATCTTGTCCTCGGGCCGTTCCTTCAAGGGCCTGGCCCAATATCTGACCCATGACCCCAAGGCGCAAACCCAGCAGCGCGTGGCCTGGACCCACACGCTCAACTGCGCGCATGACGACCCGGCCTCGGCCGTGCATGAGATGTACACCACGCAACTCGACGCCGAAGCCCTAAAGGAGCAGGCCGGCGTGCGGGCCGGAGGCCGCGCACTGCAAAAGCCCGTCAAGCATTTCAGCTTGAACTGGCACCCGAACGAGGAACCCACGCGCGAGCACATGATCGCCACCACCGAAGGCTTCCTCAAGCACATGGGGTGGCAGGAACACCAGGCCTTGCTCGTCGCGCATTCCGACACGGAGCATCCGCATGTGCATGTGATGCTCAACGCCATCCATCCAGAGACGGGCCTTAAGCTCGACGACGGCCTGGAGCGCCGCCGCGCCCAGGAATGGGCTCGGCAATACGAGCTCGAACACGGAACAATCTACTGCCAGCAACGCATGCTCGATCCGGCCGATCGGCAGGATTCCCCGACGCGCGAGGCCGCGCTCAAGATGCGCGAGGCTGAACAAAAGCACGAGCAAGCGGAAACCGCGCGCCGCGCCTATGACGCCGACTACATGAAGCGCGAAGAGAACCGCAAGGTGATGGCCGGCGAGGAGTGGGGCATCCTCAAGACCCACCAGCGCGAGCAGCGGGAGGCGTTTTTTGCCGAAGGCAAGCAAGCCTACGGCGATCTCAAGAAGGCCGCCTATCGCGAGGTGCGCGAGGAGTTCCGGTCGGAATGGGCGGAGTATTATGCCGCCAAGCGCGACGGAATGGCTTCCGAACGGCTGCAAGAAATCCGCGACGATATCCTCGCGCGCCAGAACGCCACCCTCGATGCCCGGTTCGAGGGCGCGGCCGACGCCTTACGCGAACAGCGCGACGCCACCTATGCCGAGCTTCTAGCCCAGCAGAAAGAGGCGCGGCACGAACTCCACGCGGCACAGGAGCAGGGGCAGAGCTCCCCCCATCTTCTCGATCTCGTCGCGCGCGGCGCGGACACACGCGAGTCGGCGCCGGACCATGCGCGCGGGGCTTTCGCCGCGGCCGCGGAAGAGGTCTGCGCGCGATCGGCGGAACAGGGATCCGAGGAGCTTGCGCCCGAAGCCGCTGATGAATTCCACGGCGAGCCGCATAACGGCGTCAAATCGGCGGACGATGCCGTGGGCGGGCTGGGACTGGGCATGATCGGCGCCGTGGCGCTTATTGGTGAGCGCTTCTTTGACGGCTTCTTCGGCGCCGATCCCCTGGGCCGAAAACCGCAAGCACCACAACCGGCGCCTGCCAGCCAGGAGACAAAAAAAGAGAACCCGTTTGCGAAAGTCGCGGCGGCAGCGCGCGAGCAAGCCGAGATCGAGGCCGAGAAGGCCCGGGAGCGCGCCTATTGGGAAGAGCGCCAGAGGACACGAGACTGACACGGGGTCCGCGCCCATGCGAGGCACGCACGGACCCCTTGAAAACATTCCGCCTCGAGGAAGTTCGCCTCCGATGCGCGCCAAGAGGTACACGGCGACGGCCCATGCCGTCCGAGGTGGCCCTCCAACGGGCGACATGGAGATCGAGCAACGCGCCGCGGAAGCGCAGATCATGAGCGAATTCGCGGTCAAGCTCGCGGCCATCCGAATGTGCATACCGCGATCGTTGGTGTCTGCGGCAAGCCAGGCGCTCATCCTCGAGCGCGACGCCCAGCTCGCCGCCC
>JBFLYF010000046.1:0-13860 GCA_040756795.1 Pseudomonadota bacterium | reverse complement strand
TCCCGGCGCTCACCGGCGGCAAGCGGGTCACCGTCTACGCGCAGCACGAGGTGATCAAGGATCTCGTACAGGTGCGCCTCGAGTCGGGCGCGCCGCTCCTCTTCGAGGTGGACGACCTCAGCGTCTACGATCTCGCGACGACGCGCCCCAAGATCCGCTTCCGGCGCGGCGGGCAGCTGACCGAGCTCGAATGCGACTTCATCGCCGGCTGCGACGGCACCCAGGGCGTGTGCCGGCGCGCAATCCCGCACGGCGTTCTCCGGGTGTACGAGAGGCTCTATCCCTTCGGCTGGTACGGTATCCTGTGCAAGGCCCCGCCCTCGTCCGAGGAGCTCATCTATGCCTTGCACGAGCGCGGCTTCGCGCTGGTGAGCACCCGCTCGCCCGAGATCCAGCGCCTCTATCTGCAGGTGGAGCCGACCGACCGGGTCGAGAATTGGTCCGACGAGCGCACCTGGCGAGAGCTGCGCGAGCGGCTCGCCACCCGCGGCGGCTGGGCGCCGAAGGAGGGCGAGATCTTTCACAAGACCATCGTCGGGATGCGAAGCTTCGTCGTCGACCCGATGCAGCACGGCCGGCTCTTCCTCGCCGGCGATGCGGCCCATGTGGTGCCGCCCACCGGCGCCAAGGGCCTCAACCTCGCGGTCGCCGACGTGCGCGTGCTGGCGGAAGCGCTTGCCGCGTTCTATGAGAATCAGAGTACCGAAAAACTCGAAGCGTATTCGGCGATCGCGCTGCGCCGCGTCTGGAAAGCGCAGCGCTTCTCGTGGTGGATGACCTCGATGCTGCACCGCTTTCCCGGCGGCGATGCCTTCCAGTACCGGGTCCAGCTGGCGGAGCTCGACTACGTCACCGGCTCGCCTGCCGCATCCGCCGCGCTCGCCGAGAACTACGTCGGCCTGCCGATGGACGAGTCCCCGAGCGAGCGGTCCACCATCGCGCCGGCGCTGCCGAGGTAATTGCGCGGGTCGAGCAGGCGCTCGAGCTCGGCGCGCGTGAAATGCCCGCCGACCTGCAGGTTCCCGGCGAGCACTTCGAGCAGGGGACGGCCGCTCTCCGCCGCCGCGCGGCAGGCCTCGTAGACGATGTCGTGCGCGGCCTGCCGGCCGAGCCTGGGCGCAAGCCCCATCATCACGGCCTCTGCCACGATCAGGCCCGAGGTCATGCCGAGATTGCGCTGCATGCGCGACTCGTCCACCGTGAGCCCGGCGAGCATGAGCTTCGATTGCCTCAGCGCCCCGGCCGTGGCGATGAAGCTCTCGGGCAGCGCGATCCACTCCGCGTGCCAGGGGCCGGTGGCGCGCTCGAAGTCCTGCACCATCGCATCGAGCATCAGCGCGCCGTGCTGGCGCACGAGCTTCGCGCAGGCGACGATCAGCTCCGAGGAGATCGGGTTTCTCTTCTGCGGCATGGTGCTGCTGCCGCCGCGCCCGTGCTCGAAGGGCTCGAAGGCCTCGCCCAGCTCGGTCGCCATCATCAGCATCACGTCGGTGGCGATCTTGGCGAGCGACCCGGTGACGAGGCCCGCGAAGAGCACCGCCTCGGCGATGCCGTCGCGCGCAACGTGCCAGGTAATCGCGGGCTCGCCGAGGCCGAGCTCGCGCATCAGCGCCGCGCGCACCGCGAGCCCTTGCTCGCCGAGCGAGGCGAGCGTGCCCGCCGCGCCGCCGAACTGCCCTACGAGCACGCGCGGCCGCAGCTGCGCCAGGCGCTCGCGATGGCGCTCGATGGGCGCGCGCCACACCGCCGCCTTGAAGCCGAAAGTGATCGGCAGCGCCTGCTGCAGGTGGGTGCGCCCGGCCATCGGCGTGTCGCGGTAACGCCGCGCGAGCGACTCGAGCGCCGCCGAGACCGCCGCGAGCTCGGCTTCCACGATATCGAGCGCCGCGCGCAGCTGCAGGGCGAGCGCGCTGTCCATGATGTCCTGCGTGGTCGCGCCCCAGTGCACGTAACGCCCCGCTTCGCCCGCGCAGGCCGCGGCGAGCTGCCTGACCAGCGGGAGAACGGGGTAGCCGACCACTTCGGTTTCGCTCCTCAGGCGCTCCAGATCCAGAATGCCGGTATTCGCTTTCCGCGTTATTTCGCTCGCCGCCGCGGCCGGGATCAGGCCGAGCTGCGCCTGCGCGCGGGCAAGCGCGGCCTCCACCTCGAGGCAGCGCGCGAGGAACCCGGCATCGGAGAAAATGGCGCGCATCTCGGCGGTGCCGAACATGTCGCGGAAGATCGCCGAGTCGAAGACCGTAGAGCCCATCTACCTCGCCCTGAACAGCGCTTTCAGTTCGTCGCTGATCGCCTCGCCCCGCAACGGCGTGCCGGGGCCGGCGGCGTACACGCCCCAGACGCGGGTCTCCGAGCCGCGCGCGAGCAGGATGCCGTCCTCGCGCCGCGCCTCGTGCGCCACCACGAACGACTTGCCGCCCCAGCGCGCGATCCGGGAGCGCACTTCGCCCTTCTCCTGGTGGCCCATCGGCGCGACGAACTGGCAGTCGGCCGACACCAGCGGCATGGCACGGTGCTCCGCGCTCATGCGCCTCGCGGGGTAACCCACCGCGGCGAAGAAGTTCCAGGTGGCGGCGTCGAACCAGCGGAAGTAGGTGGGGTAGAAGATGATCCCGGCGGGATCGCAGTCGCCCCAGTGCAGCTGCACGGGAAACACGCCTTCGATCGACCGGAACTCGTCTTCCGCCACGCCGCCGCATAATATCAGTCCCGCAAACATGGCCGAGTTCAGCACCTGGGCGTTTCCCGCCGCGCTGCAGCCGGATCCGGCGGGCATGCGCTTCGACCTCGAGGCGGCGTTCGACGCCGTGGTGATGCTGCGCGCCGAGATTCCCGACGATGCCTTCACCGCTTCCATCCTCGGCACCGAGCGCGCGGGCAACGGCGTCGTCATCGGCGAAGACGGCCTGGTGCTGACGATCGGCTACCTGATCACCGAAGCGCAGTCGATCTGGCTCGCCTCCAACCGCGGCGCGGCGGTCGCCGGGCACGCGCTCGCCTACGACCAGGCGACCGGGTTCGGGCTGGTGCTGCCGCTCGCTCCGCTCGGCGTGCGCCCGCTCGCGCGCGGCTCGGCCGCCGCCGCCGTCCCCGGCGACGAAGTGATCGTGATCGGCCACGGCGGCCGCACGCACTCGCTGAAGGCGCGGATCGTCGCCAAGCGCGAGTTCGCCGGCTACTGGGAATATGTCCTCGACTACGCGCTGTTCACCGCGCCCGCGCATCCGCAATGGGGCGGGGCGGCGCTGCTCGGCGCCGACGGGCGCCTGATCGGCATCGGCTCGCTCCTGGTGCAGGAGGCGCTCGGCGAGCGCGCCGTCGACGGCAACATGTTCGTGCCGGTGGAGCTGCTCGAGCCGATCCTCGCGGACATGCGCGCGCTCGGCCGCCCGGCGCGCCCGGCGCGCCCCTGGCTCGGCATCTACGCCACCGAGGTGGAGGGCCGAGTGGTGATCGGCGGCCTCGCGCCCGGCGGCCCGGCCGAGCGCGCCGGCGTGATGCTCGGCGACGTCGTGCTGGAAGCGGCGGGCGAGCGCGTGGACAGCCTCGCCGCGCTCTTCCGAAAGGTCTGGAGCCTCGGCGCCGCCGGCGCCGAAGTCGCGCTCACGCTCGCGCGCCGCGGCGAGCTAACGCAGGCGCGCATCCGCTCGGCCGACCGCAGCGACTTTCTGAAGAAGCCTAGCCTGCACTGAGCGGTTGTCGGTCGCCGTCTTCGACCCAAGGCGACCGGGCCGCTACGCCCGGCGTCTCGAGGTCCGCATTGCCCGGCCGCCGGAGCGGCGAGGCGTGGAACCGTATCGCATTTGCTGAAATGCGAGTTCCGCCGCCCTGACCGCGGCCTCGATCTCCCTTACGATCCCGGACAGATAGGCGGCAACCAGGCAATCCCAGACGTTTCGAGGCAGCGGCGACGACTTTCGCCTTTCCTTGCGAACGAGAATGGCGGGGCTCATCGATTCGATGCAGTGGTTGGCAGGAATAGGTTCCGCATGATCGCATACTCACCTGTGCAACGAACGACCGATGTTTGACGTGAGGCGCGACACATTCCAGTTCTTATTGCGAATGCACCCGGACGCGCGGCTCGGCCTTGAGCCACGTCGTGCGCTTGGCGATACGCAGGTCGTAGTCCGCCTGCAGGCCCAGCCAGACCTCCGGGGAAACCCCGAAGTATTTGCCCAGTCGCAGCGCGGTGTCCGCGGTGATCGAGCGTTTGCCGTTGACGATGTCGCTGACGCGGTTCGGCGGCACCGCGATCTCGCGAGCGAGCGCGTTGATGCTGACGCCGAGCGGTTTCATGAACTCTTCGTACAGTATTTCGCCGGGCGGAATCGGTTCCAGCAGTTTGGCAGCCATCCGAGCGCCTCCTGTCAGTGGTAATCGACGATTTCCACGTCGTGAGCATGCCCATCCAGCCAGCGGAAGCAGATACGCCATTGATCGTTGATGCGTATGCTGTGCTGCCCCTTGCGGTCGCCTTTCAGCGCTTCAAGCCGATTCCCGGGCGGAACCAGAAGGTCCTGCAGGCTCCGGGCTTGGCTCAGGTAAAGCAGCTTGCGCCGCGCCGGCCTCTCGATCGCCCGGAAGCGGGCAACCGGCTGGTCGCCGAAGAGCGCCTCCGCATCCGCCGAGCGGAAGGACTTGATCACCGGGAAAGGGTATTACGTGCCGCGTAATACGTCAAGCGGATAGCCTCGATAGGCTGCCCAAGTTTGACTGGCCGGGGGAGGTTGGGCAGACTACCAGCCCTGCGCCGATTTGATGTTCAGCTTGCGGGCGCCGAACTGCCGAAGCGGCAGAGACAAATAAATACTGCTAAAGAGACGCGCCATGACGCCCGTTTCTGCGAAAGCTGAGCGGGCGTTTTTGTTTTCGGGCAATCGATGACCGATCGCATCTCAGATCTGCACAGCCTGCTCGCGGAGAGGATCCTGGTCCTCGACGGCGCGATGGGCACGCTGATCCAGCGCGAGCGCCTGTCGGAGGAGCGGTTCCGCGGCGCTCGCTTCGCCGGCTGGCCGCGCGAGCTGCGCGGCAACAACGACCTGCTGGTGCTGACGCAGCCGGACCTGGTGCGGCGGCTGCACCGCGATTACCTCGCCGCGGGCGTGGACATCGTAGAGACCAACACCTTCAACTCGACCGCGATCTCGCTCGCCGACTATGGGATGGAATCGCTCGCCTACGAGCTGAATCAGGCGGCGGCGCAGCTGGCGCGCGACGCGGTCGAAGAGTGGCAGAAGCGCGATCGCTCGCGGCCGAGGTTCGTCGCCGGCGCGATCGGCCCGACGACCAGGACCGCCTCGATCTCGCCGGATGTGAACGACCCGGGATTCCGCGGCGTCACGTTCGATCGGCTCGCGGCCGCTTATGGCGATGCGGTGCGCGGCCTGGTCGACGGCGGCGTCGATCTGCTGCTGGTGGAGACGATTTTCGATACGCTCAACGCCAAGGCGGCCCTGTTCGCGATCGAGACGGAGTTCGAGCGCCGCGGCGCGCGCTTGCCGCTGATCGTCTCGGGCACCATCACCGACGCCTCCGGCCGCACGCTCTCGGGCCAGACCGCGGAAGCCTTCTACAACTCGATCCGCCACGCGCGCCCCATCGCGGTGGGCCTGAACTGCGCGCTCGGCGCGAAGCAGCTGCGACAGTACGTCGAGGAGCTTTCGCAGGTGGCCGAGGTGCCGCTCTCCTGCTACCCGAACGCCGGGCTGCCGAACGCTTTCGGCGAGTACGACGATACGCCCGAGTCGATGGCGCGCGAGATGGGCGGCTGGGCGCGCGAGGGGCTGCTCAACCTCGCCGGCGGCTGCTGCGGCACGACCCCCGAGCATATTCATGCCATCGCGCAGGCGGTGAAGGGAGTTTCTCCAAGAAAAGCCCCTGAGCGGCCTGCGGCGCTGCGCCTCTCGGGCCTCGAGCCGCTCAACGTGGGCGAGGGCTCGCTGTTCGTCAACGTCGGCGAGCGCACCAACGTGACGGGCTCGAAGGCGTTCGCGCGCCTGGTGCTCGCGGGCAACTACGGCGAGGCGCTCTCGGTGGCGCGCCAGCAGGTCGAGAACGGCGCCCAGGTGATCGACGTCAACATGGACGAGGCGATGCTCGACTCCGAGAAGGCGATGGTCACCTTTCTCAATCTCGCGGCCGCCGAGCCGGACATCGCGCGCGTGCCCGTGATGGTCGACTCCTCGAAGTGGAGCGTGATCGAGGCCGGGCTCAAATGCCTGCAAGGCAAGGGCATCGTCAACTCGATCAGCCTGAAGGAGGGCGAGGCCGAATTCCTGCGCCAGGCGCGCCTGGTGCGCAGGTACGGCGCCGCGGTGGTGGTAATGGCCTTCGACGAGCAGGGCCAGGCCGACACGCTCGAGCGGCGCACCGCGGTCTGCGGCCGCGCCTACCGGCTGCTGACGGAGCAGGCAGGCTTTCCTCCGGAAGACATCATTTTCGACCCCAACATCTTCGCCGTCGGCACGGGGCTCGAGGAGCACGCGCGCTACGGCGTCGACTACATCGAGGCGGTGCGCTGGATCCGCGCCAACCTGCCGCAGGCAAAGACCTCAGGCGGCGTATCGAACCTGTCGTTCTCCTTCCGCGGCAACGACGCGGTGCGCGAGGCGATGCACACGGCGTTCCTGTATCACGCGGTGCGCGCGGGGATGACGATGGGGATCGTGAATGCCGGGCAGCTCGGCGTGTACGAGAAAATCGACCCGCAGCTGCGCGAGCGCGTCGAGGACGTGATCCTCGCGCGGCGCCCCGACGCCACCGAGCGGCTGATCGAGTTCGCCGCCGGCGTCAAGGCGGGCGGCCGCACGGCGAAGGCGGACGATGCCTGGCGCGGCGGCACGGTGGAGCAGCGCCTGAGCCACGCGCTGGTGAACGGCATCACCAGCCACGTCATCGAGGACACCGAGGAAGCGAGGCGCAAGTACGCGCGCCCGATCGAGGTGATCGAGGGCCCGCTGATGGACGGCATGAACGTGGTCGGCGACCTTTTCGGCGCCGGCAAAATGTTCCTGCCGCAGGTGGTGAAGTCGGCGCGCGTCATGAAGCTGGCGGTCGCGCACCTGGTGCCCTACATCGAGGCCGAGAAGGCGCGCACCGGCGAGGCCGGCCGCTCCAAAGGCAAGCTCGTCATCGCCACGGTGAAGGGCGACGTGCACGACATCGGCAAGAACATCGTCGCCGTGGTGCTCCAGTGCAACAACTACGAGATCGTCAACCTGGGGGTCATGGTCCCGGCCAAGACCATCCTGGATACCGCGCGGCGCGAGCGCGCCGACGCGATCGGGCTTTCGGGACTGATCACGCCTTCGCTCGAGGAAATGGCGCACGTGGCGCGCGAGCTCGAGCGCGAGGGGTTCGAGCTGCCGCTGCTGATCGGCGGGGCTACCACCTCGCGCGCCCATACCGCGGTCAAGATCGCGCCGCACTACGCGGGACCCGTGATCTACGTGCCCGACGCCTCGCGCTCGGTCGGCGTGATGCAGGGCGTGCTCTCGCCCGGGCAGCGCGATGCCTACCTGGCCGCCGTACGCGCCGACTACGAGCGGATTCGCGCGCAGCATCGCGACAAGAAAGGCCCGGGGCCGCTGCTGCCGATCGCCGAGGCGCGGCGCCGGGGCCTCGCCACCGACTGGTCGCGCTACCGGCCGCCGGCGCCGCGCGCACCCGGCATCACGGTGCTGCGCGGCTACCCGCTCGAGAGGCTCGTGCCGTACATCGACTGGACGCCGTTCTTCCAGGCCTGGGAGCTCTCCGGCTCCTACCCGAAGATCCTCGAGGACCCGGTGGTCGGCGCCGCCGCGCGCAAGCTGCACGCCGAAGGGCGCGAAGCGCTCGAGCGGCTGGTGCGGGAGAAGTGGATCGCGGCGAACGGCGTGCTGGGCCTCTTCCCGGCGGCGCAGGTCGCGGCCGACGACATCGAGCTCTACGCCGACGAGCGCCGCAGCCGCGTGGCGATGACCTGGCACAACCTGCGCCAGCAGAACGAGAAGCCGGCGGGCCGGCCGAACCTTTGCCTCGCCGACTTCGTCGCGCCCAGGGCGTCGGGCATCGCCGACTGGATCGGCGCCTTCGCCGTCGGCGTCGGCGGCCTGGAGCCGAAGCTCGCGCAGTTCGAGGCGCAGCACGACGACTACGGCGCCATCATGCTGAAGGTGCTCGCCGACCGCCTTGCCGAAGCTTTCGCAGAACATCTGCACGAGCGCGTGCGGCGCGAATTCTGGGGCTACGCGCCGCAGGAGAGCTTGAGCAGCACCGAGCTGATCGCGGAGGCCTATCGCGGCATCCGCCCGGCGCCGGGCTACCCGGCGTGCCCGGATCACACGGCGAAGCGCGCGCTCCTCGCGCTGCTCGAAGCCGGGAAGAACGCCGGCCTCTCGTTGACGGAGTCGTGCGCCATGCTGCCCGCGTCCTCGGTGTCGGGCTTTTACCTCTCGCACCCGGAGTCGAGCTATTTCGCCGTCGGCAAGCTCGGCCGCGACCAGATCGAGGATTACGCGCGGCGCGCCGGGATCGGCCTCGCCGAGGCCGAGAAGTGGCTGGCGCCGAATCTCGCCTACGAGCCGGCCGATATAATGGCCGGCACCTCAACCTAGGAAGACGGGCAAATGGGCAAGGGCGACAAGCGCACGCGGCGCGGCAAGATCTACCGGGGCAGCTACGGCAAGCGCCGCCCGCACCGGGCGAAGAAGAAGAGCAGCTAGCTTTCCTCGCGCCGGCCGACCGGCAGGCCGAGCGCCTTGAGCTTGCGGTACAGATGGGTGCGCTCCAGTCCCGAGCGCTCGGCCACCTTCGACATGCTGCCGTTCTCGCGCGCGAGCAGGTGCTCGAAGTACAGCCGCTCGAACGCCTCGCGCGCCTCCCGGTAGGGCCGGTCGAGCGCGATCTCGGGCGGCAGCGCTGCCTGCGCCTGCGCGCCGAGCACGCGCTCCACGTCCTCCAGGCCGATGTCCTCCTCGAGCGCGGAGAGCGCCAGGTTCTTCACCACGCTCTCGAGCTCCGCGATGTTGCCCGGCCAGTAATGGTGCCGCAGGGCGTTCAGCGCCGCGACCGACAGGCGCCGCGGCGCGCAGGCGCGCGCCTCCACCAGCTGCGTCAGCATCAGCGTGGCGAGATCCGGCACGTCCTCGGCGAACTCGCGCAGCGCCGGCAGCTTGAGGACCAGCTCGGCGAGGCGCGCGACCAGGTCGGCGTCGAATTCATGCTTGTCGGAGAGGCTGCGCGCATCCAGCGGCGAGAACGACACCACGCGCGCCTTGTGCTTGTCGGCGCGCGCGAGCAGGAATTCGAGGCCCTTCTGCTCGCTGCGCCCGAGGCGCGAAAGGTCGCCGACGTAGAGCACGCCGCCCGCCGCGCGCGCCAGCATCTCGGAAGAGGCCTCGGCGAGCAGCTCCGGGCCCTCGACGAAAGGCGCCCCGGCGGGCGCGAGCAGCCGCGCGAAGAGCTCCGGGCGCATGCCGCGCTCGCCGCGCAGCATGAGCGGCGCCGCGGCCTGGGCGAACTGCGCGAGGCGCTTGCGAATCTCGGCGAGCGCCGCCGAGCGCCCCAGCGTCGCGAGCGACAGGTCGCGCGGCATTGCCGCTTCCTGGTTGCGCAGCGCCCGCTTCACCGTGGCGAGCAGACGCTGCAGCGCGATCGGCTTCTCCAGATAATCGAGCGCGCCGATGCGGGTGGCCTCGACCGCGGTCTCGATCGTGCCGTGGCCCGACATCATCACCACGGGCATGCCGAGCTGGCCGCTCGCCGCCCATTCCTTGAGCAGCGAAATGCCGTCGGTGTCCGGCATCCAGATGTCGAGCAGCACCAGGTCCGGGCGGCTGCGCTCGCGCAGCCGCCGCGCCTCGCCCGCGCTTTCGGCGAGCAGCACCTGGTGGCCCTCGTCGGCGAGGATCTCCGAGAGCAGCTCGCGGATGCCGACTTCGTCGTCTACGACCAGGATCTGCGCCATCGCCGTCAGGCCGCCCTGGACGCGGCACCGCCGGCGACCGGGAGCAGCACGCTCACCGACGCGCCGGCCGCGGGGCGGTTTTCGATCCGCACCTCGCCGTGGTGCTCGTCGACGATCTTTTTCACGATGGCGAGGCCGAGGCCGGTGCCGCGTGGCTTGGTGGTGACATAGGGCTCGAAGATTCTAGCCATCATTTCCTCCGGAAACCCGCCGCCGTTGTCCGCGACGGCGAGCCGCACCCGGTCGCCGGCCGGCTCGGTGGATACTTCGATCAGCGGATTGCCGCCGGGGTCCTTGCGATTCTCGAGGGCGTCCTGCGCGTTTTGCACCAGATTGTGGAGCACCTGGCGGATCTGCGCGGAGTCCGCCCACACCGGGGGCAGTCCCGGGGCGAGCCTGCGCGCAATCGGCGGGCTCGAGGTTTCGTACAGCGCGAGCACCTCGCCGACGAGCGAATTCAGGTCCAGGCCCGCCGGCACCGGCGCGGGCAGCCGGGAGTAGTCGCGAAAATCGTCCACCATCGCCTTGAGCGCCGACACCTGGTTGACGATGGTGCGCGTGGCGCGCGCCAGCGCCTCCGCGTCCTCGGGCTCGAGCCTGCCGGCGAGCTTCATCTCGAGGCGCTCGGCCGAGAGCTGGATCGGCGTCAGCGGGTTCTTGATCTCGTGCGCGAGGCGCCGCGCCACCTCGGCCCAGGCGGTGGCGCGCTGCGCCTGGATGAGCTGCGTGATGTCGTCGAACACCAGCACGAAGCCGCCGTCCGGCTGCTGCGGCAGCGCCGTGCCGCGCACCAGGAGCGCCTTGCCCGTGCCCTTGAGCTCGAGCTCAAGCTGCCAGTCGCGCTCGCCATGCGCGCTGAACTGCGCGCGCATGGCGGCGGCGAAGCCTTCCAGCTCCGCGCCCAGGATGGCGTGCGCGCCGTGGTTCGAGATCTGCAGCCCGAGCGCGCGATCGAACACCAGCACGCCGGCGGAAAGATTGGCGAGGATGTTCTCCAGGCGCGCCTTGGCGCTCTCCAGCGCCGCGCGGTTCGCCTCGACCACGGCGCGCGCCTCGTCCAGCTGGCGCGTCATCGAGTTGAACGACTCGGTGAGCACGCCGAGCTCGTCGCGGCTCGTGACGGGAGCCCGGCGGCTGAAATCGCCGCGCGCCACCGCCTGGGTCGCCTGCGCGAGATTGGCGAGCGGCTCGGAGAGCCGGTTGGCGAGGACCACGGCAAGCGCGATCGCCACCAGCAGCGCCATCGACAGGGCGAGCGTGAGCGTGACGATGTAGATGCGCTTCAGGTCCTGGCGCGAGAGCGCGAGCTCGCGGTAGTCGCGGTAAGCGGCCTCGACCGCCTCGGCGCTGCGGCCGAAGTGCTCGGGAACCCACTGCCTGAGCTGCAGGAAGCGCGGCTCCTCGGCGAGCGTCAGGCCCGGCAGCGGCACGATGGCGCGCAGCGCGAGCGGCTTGCCGGCCGCGGCATCCACCGCCGTGTAGCCGAGGGCGCTGCGCGCCTGGCGCAGCGCCTGCTGGCTCGGCAGCTCCGGCAGCAGCCGCGAGACGTCCTCGCTCGCGCTCGCGATCACCCGGCCGCTCGCGTTGACGACGACCGCTTCCTGTACGCCGGCCTGATCGCGCAGCCGGCCGAGCAGCACCACCTGCTCGGCGGCCGGCCGGTCGGCGAGCTCGAGCGCCACCGTGCGCGCCTTCGCCTGCAGCTCGCCCAGCATGCGGTCGAGCGCCGCCTGGCCCAGGTTGATCCCGCCCTCGAGCGCGGCGTCCACCTTGACGTCGAACCAGGACTCCACGCTCTTGGCGAGGAACTGCACCGACACCGTGTAGACCAGCGCCCCCGGCACCAGCGCCATCAGCGCGAGCATCAGCAGCAGGCGCGCCGTGAGGCGCGAGCCGAACGCCTTGGCCCGGTACTTGCGCCACAGCGCCCCGAGCTGCCAGGCGACCAGCGTCGCGAGCAGCGCGGCGAGCGCCGCGTTCAGGCCGAGCAGCAGCGGATAGTGGCTCGCGAACAGCGTCGTGTTGCCGCTCGCGGTGGCGAGCAGGAACAGCAGCACGCCCGCGAGCGCCGCGCCGAGGTAGAGCAGCAGGCTCACCGCGCCTCCGGCTCCTGCGCCTCGCGGCCTTCGCCGGGCGCGAGCGCGGCCGCCGGCGGCCGGAAGGCGAAGCGCTTCCACTGCGACTCGAGGTTGAGCTCGCGGCTGGTGAGCGCGCTCAGCTGGAAGGGCTTGGGCAGCAGCGCGACGTCGAGCCGCATGCGCAGCGCCGCCTCGTAGGTCGCATCGAGCAGGGCAACGTTGCGATCGACCACCAGCCAGTTGCGCATGCGGCGCAGCACGTTCAGCGCCTCCTCCAGCGTGGCGTAGTTCTGCTGCAGCACCCCGGTCGAGAGCCGGTAGTGGCGCGACAGCGCGTGATAGGAGAGCCGCAGCTGGATGCGCTTGGCCACCGCCTTCTCGTCGAACCACCACCAGCGCGGGCGCGTGAGCTCGAACTCGACGACGAAGTACAGCGGCACGCCGTTCGCCACCGTCTCGGCGAGCCGCGGGTTGAGGTCGAAGGCGAAATCGGCGGCCAGCACCACCCCGTCCTCGGTCGCGGCGAGGCGCGCGTCGAGAATCTCGATCTCGTCGGCGCGCGCCCCGGGCGCGAGCGCGAGCGCGGCGCCGCTCGCCAGCGCGACAAGCAGCTTGATCAAGCCAGTTTCTCTAACAGGGCGAAAAAGAATCCATCGTGCTCGGGACCGGGCAGCAGCTGCGCCGCGCCGCCGTCGGCGAGCGGCGCGCGGCGCGCGCCCGGCGCGCGCGCGACGAAAGCGTCGACGACCGCGCCGTTCTCCTGCGCGAATACCGAGCAGGTGACATACAGCAATTTACCACCCGGCGCGAGCGTGCGCCAAAGCGCGTCCAGGATGCGCGCCTGCCGCGCCGCGAAGGCAGCGGGGTCCGAAGCGCGGCGCAGCCACTTGATGTCGGGATGGCGCCGCGCGACACCAGAGGCCGAGCACGGAACATCGGCGAGGATGCGATCGAAGGCGACTCCGTCCCACCAGGCTTCGAGCGCCGTGCAATCGGCCGCGCGCAGCGAGATGCCGTGCGCGGGCGCCGCCAGCCCGAGCCGCGCCAGGTCGCGCGCGACGTTTTCCAGCCTCGCCGCGTCGGCATCGAGCGCGGTGAGCGCGACCTCGGCCGACTCGAGGATGTGCGCGCTCTTGCCGCCGGGCGCCGCGCAGGCATCGAGCACGCGCTGGCCGGTGCGCAGCTCGAGCAGCGGCGCGGCGCGCTGCGCTCCCGCGTCCTGCACCGACACCAGGCCCTCGGCGAATCCGGGGAGCCGGGCGACCGGAAGTGGCCGCTCGAGCAGCAGCGCGCAGGCGCCGACGCGCCGCGCGGCGATTCCGTGCGCGGCGAGCAGCTCCGCGTAGCGCGCGGTCGAGCCGCGCCGGGCGTTCACCCGCAGGCACATCGGGGAGCGCGCGTTGCCCGCGGCCAGGATCTGCTCCCAGTCCCGCGGGTAGGTTGCGCGCACGCGCTCGATCCACCACTCGGGATGGCAGTAGCGCGCCTCCGCCTGCGCGCCCAGGCGCGCGGCGAGCCCGCCGCGTGCGCGCAGGAACTCCCGCAGCAGCGCGTTGACGTAGGCCTTGGCGCGCGCGCGCTGCAGCATCACGCAGGCGCGCGCCGCCTGGTCGAGCACCGTGTACTCGGCGTAGCGCCCGGCCTCCAGGGCGTAGAGCGCGCACCAGAGCAGCGCTTCGACGAGCGGATCGCTCGCCCGCGCGCGGCGTGAAAGCGCGGCGACCAGCGCCTGCGAGCGGCCGTAGCGCCGCAGCGTGCCGTAGCACAGGTCGGCGAGCGCGCCGCGCCCGCCCGCCGCTGCATCGCGCTCGATCTCCCCTGCGAGGCTCT
>JBFLYF010000459.1:0-2004 GCA_040756795.1 Pseudomonadota bacterium | reverse complement strand
AAACGCCGGATTTTTCCCGTGCGCCCGCTGCTCGCCTTCGCGCACGACGTGGCGGCCTCGGCGCTCGCGTGGCTGGCGGCGTTCTGGCTGCGCTTCAACCTGGAGGTGCCGCCCGAGTACGTGCGCGCGGCGGTCTCTACGCTGCCGCTGCTGCTCGCCGCGAACGCGCTCATCTTCTGGCGCTTCGGCCTGTACCGCGGCCTGTGGCGCTATGCGAGCCTGCCCGACCTGCAGCGCATCCTGCTCGCCGTAGGCGTCGCCTCGCTCGCCGTGCCCGCGCTGCTGCTGCTCGTGCCGCCGCCGGTCGCGGTGCCGCGCTCGGTGTTCCTCATCTCGCCGCTGCTGCTCGCGGGCGCGATGAGCGGCAGCCGGCTGCTCTACCGCGCCTGGAAGGAGGGGCGGCTGCTCGGCATCGTGCGCCACCCGCAGGCGAGCCCGGTCATCGTGCTCGGCGCGGGCGCCGCGGCGGCCGCGCTGCTGCGCGACCTGGCGGCGAGCAGCCAGTGGCGCGTGGTCGCGCTGCTGGATGACGACGCGCGCAAGCACGGCGGCGCGATCCACGACGTCAAGGTCGCGGGACCGATCGAGCGCGTGGGCGAGATCGCGCAGCGCATCGGCGTCGCGCAGGCGATCATCGCCATGCCGGGGGCGACGCACGCGGCGCGCAAGCGCGCGCTCGGCCTGTGCGAGGCCGCCGGCCTGCGCGTCATGACGGTGCCGGCCTACTCCGACATCGTCTCCGGCAAGGTGAGCGTGTCGCAGCTGCGCGAGGTCGAGCTCGACGACCTGCTCGGCCGCGACCCGGTGCGGCTGGACGAGGCCGGGCTGAGCGGGCTGCTGAAGGGCCGGGCGGTGCTGGTGACCGGCGCGGGCGGCTCGATCGGCGCGGAGCTCTGCCGCCAGATCGCGCGCTTCGCGCCGGCGCGCCTCGTGCTCTTCGAGCATTCCGAGTACGCGCTGTACGCGATCGAGCAGGAGTTCCGCGACCGGCATCCGGGGATCGCGCTCGCGGCGGCGGTCGGCGACGCCAAGGATGCGGCACGGGTGAACGAGGTTTTCGCGCGGTATGGTCCGCAGGTCGTGTTCCACGCCGCGGCCTACAAGCACGTGCCGCTGATGGAGGAGGACAACGCGCTGCAGGCGGTGGCGAACAACGCGCGCTCGACCATCGTCACCGCGCGCGCGGCGCAGGCGGCCGGCGCGCGGACCTACGTGCTCGTCTCCACCGACAAGGCGGTCAACCCGACGAGCGTCATGGGCGCCTCCAAGCGCCTCGCCGAGATGCTGTGCCAGGCGCTGCAGCCGCGCGGCGCGACGCAGTTCGTCATGGTGCGCTTCGGCAACGTGCTGGGGTCCACCGGCAGCGTGATCCCGCGCTTTCGCGAGCAGATCGCGCGCGGCGGCCCGGTGACCGTCACCGACCCCGCCATCGAGCGCTTCTTCATGTCGATTCCCGAGGCGGCGCAGCTCGTGCTGCAGGCGGCGCTGATGGGCAGGGGGGGCGAGATCTTCGTGCTCGACATGGGCGAGCCGGTCCGGATCGCGGACCTCGCGCGCCAGATGATCCGGCTCTCGGGCTTCTCCGAGTCCGACATCCGCATCGTCTACACGGGGCTGCGCCCGGGGGAGAAGCTCTACGAGGAAGTGCTGTTCGGCGAGGAGACGACGCTGCCGACGCCGCACCCGAAGCTGCGCATCGCCAGGGCACGCTCGGAGGCGAACGGCTCGCTGCCGGAACAGGTTCTGGATTGGCTCGAGAGCACCCCGCAGGCGACCCCGGACGCGGTGCGCGCGCGCCTCAAGGCGTGGATCCCGGAATATGCGCCCGGCCGGTGAGCGGCGCGATGCGATAATCCGCTCATGCTCCTCGTCACCGGCGGCGCCGGGTTCATCGGCGCCAATTTCGTCCTGCAGACGATCGCCGAGACGGGCGAGGCGATCGTCAACCTCGACAAGCTCACCTACGCCGGCAGCCTCGCGAACCTCGAGCCGCTCCAGGGCGAC
>JBFLYF010000458.1:0-2009 GCA_040756795.1 Pseudomonadota bacterium | reverse complement strand
TGCAGTACATGGTGAACCCGTCCGCGCCGGCGAGGAAGCCGGCCGCCGGCGCGCCGGCGCGCAGCGGCAAGCAGTTCAAGACGGTCGGCGACGTCGAGATCCACCTCGGGTTCATTTCGGCGGCCGCGCTGCGCAAGGCGCTCGAAGGCACGCCCGAGCGCACCATGCACGGCGGCGTGCCCTCCGGCACGGGCTGGTTCCACCTCAACGTGACGCTGCTCGATGCGGCGGGCAAAGCGCCGATCCAGGGCGCGAAGGTCCAGGCGCGCGTGGAGCAGGCGGGCATGTCGGGCGAGACCAAGCCGCTCGAGCCCGTGACGCTCGGCGGCGTGCCGAGCTACGGCGCCTATTTCCGCCTGCTGCCGCGAGCGCAGTACGCCGTCACCGTGCGCGCGCAGAAGCCTGAAACGCCGCAGCCCCTGGAAGCGCGCTTCGAGCACCGCAGCAACTGATCGCCCCGGGGTGCATGCTTCGGCCATGCACCTCGCAACTCCCTGAATTTTTGGACTGAATCTCCGCAGCCGCGGCCCTGCCGCATGCGCGGTTTGTACTTCAGGCACCGTGAGCATCAGGCTAACTCCATGATTTGACGGCTCTTATGGCCCTGGCACGGGGGATGCAAGTACCAGGGTGAAAGGAGAAAGTCATGAGAGCCACAGCCAACATCGCAGCGGTCAGGGAATACGCTCCGGCCACCGAAGTCCTGGGCCGGGTTCTCGCCGCGAACGGCGCCACCGCGAAGACCGCGCGCGCCGCCAAGCCGGTCGCAATCGCGAAGAACGTGCTGTTGTTCGCAGCCGCTCCGTTCATCGGCCTCGCCTACGCGCTCGCCTTCCCGTTCGTAGGGATCGGGGCGCTCGCGTGGTTCGCCGTGCGGGCCGCCGCCAGGCGCGCGGCGCGCAGCTAGGGCCGCATGCCCACGAGGAGATCGCCATGAACGCGAGAGCCAGCATGCTGATCGTGGACGACGAGGAAAGCGTGCGCCGCAGCTACACGCGGCTGCTCGGCGAGGCGCATTGCGAGGCTGCGAGCGACGGCGCCGAAGCGCTGCGCGCGATGCAGCGCCGGCCGTTCGACGTCGTGCTGCTCGACCTGCGCATGCCGGGGTCCGACGGCCTCGCGGTGCTCGAGGAGATCAAGCACAGATGGCCGGCGGCCGAGGTGGTGGTCATCACCGGCTACCCGACGATCGAGAGCGCGAAGCGGGCGCTCAAGCTCGGCGCCTACGACTACCTCGCCAAGCCCGCGGACCCGGAGGACGTGGTGAACGCCGCGCGCGGCGCGCTGCTGCGCAAGCGCTGGGCGCTGCAGCCGGAGCCGGCGCAGGTTCATTGAAACGCAGATTCGGAGAAAAGGAGCAAGCCATGAGTGCGAAAACCAGGGTGCTGGTCATCGACGACGATCCGGTGATCGGCAAGAGCATCGATCGCGTGCTGTCCGGCAAGGGCTGGGCAGTCATCACCGCGGCGGACGGTCCGGAGGCGCTTACCAAGCTCGCGCTCGAGGACTACGACGTGGTCTTCACCGACATCAGGATGCCCGGCATGGACGGGGTCGAGGTGGCGCGGCGCATCAAGGAGACGCGGCCGTGGCTGCCGGTGGTCATCGTCACCGGCTACGGCTCGGCGGAGAACGAGGCGCGCGCCAGGGAGGCGGGCGTGCAGGCCTTCCTGCGCAAGCCGCTCTCGCCCGAGATGATCGAGCAAAGCGCGCAGGGCGCCCTGCGCGAGAAAGCCTCGCCCGCGGCAGCCGAGGCTTCGGCCGCGGCGCCGGCCGAGACGCCGGTGCCCGCAGCGCGCCCGGGCGCGCTCAGGAACGTGGCGCTCTTCCTCGCCGCGCCGTTCATCGGCCTTGCCTACGCGATCGCGCTGCCCTTCGTAGGCATCGGCCTGATCGCCTGGGCCGGGTATCGGGCGTGGCGCAAGCGCGGGTCCGAATAGGCGCCCCGGGGCGATTCGCCGAGGGGGCGGCGGCGGCCGCCCCCTTTTTTGCGCCAGGGCAACTCCGCG
>JBFLYF010000457.1:0-2018 GCA_040756795.1 Pseudomonadota bacterium | reverse complement strand
GGTGCCGATGCGGCATGAGCGGCGCCTCGAGCGGCGCGGTCCGGGCCTCGAGCGCGAGATCGAGCGCGTCGCACAGGCGCGCGACCTTGGCGTAGCCGAGCTCGGCGGTCTTGCCGTGCTCGAGCGCCGCCAGCGTCGAGCGGCCGACGCCGGCCGCCACGGCGAGCGCGCGCAGCGTGAGCCCCTTCTCGCGCCGCCGCTGCGCGATCAACCGGCCGAGCGCCGACAGGTCCATGGTGTCCAATATACGAGAATTTCGAGCGTTAGTCCAGTATACGAGACAGTCGACCCGGCGGGTGGTATAGCATCGCCGCGTGAACGGACAGATGCGCCGCGCCGCGGCAATCCTCCGCGGCGGCGGGCTGGTCGCGTTTCCCACGGAAACCGTGTACGGCCTGGGCGCCGACGCCTCGAGCGCCGAGGCCGTGGCGCGCCTGTATGCCGCCAAGGGACGGCCCGCCGAACACCCCGTGATCGTGCATTTCGCTTCCGCCGAGGAGGCTTTTTCCTTTGCGAGAGAAATCCCGGAGACGGCGAAAAAGCTGGCCGCCCGCTACTGGCCGGGGCCGCTCACGCTGATCCTCAAGCGCTCGCCGAAGGCGAAAGACTTCGTCACCGGGGGACAGGACACGGTGGGACTGCGCGTGCCGTCGCATCCGGTGGCGCAGGCGCTGCTGCGTGAGTTCGGCGGCGCAATCGCCGCGCCCTCGGCGAACGTGTTCGGCCGCCTCAGTCCTACGACCGCAGCGCATGTCAAGGAAGAGCTCGCCGCCGAAGCCGACCTGGTCCTGGACGGCGGGCCGAGCGAGATCGGCATCGAGTCGACGATTCTTGATCTTTCTTCTTCGGGGATCGTTCTTCTTCGACCTGGAAGGATTTCGAAGGCGGAGCTGGAAAAACTCCTGCAAGTGAAGATCAAGGGCAAGAAAATCTCTTCCCCCCGCCACTCGGGCGGGCTCGCGCGCCACTACGCGCCGAGGACTCCGGCGCGCCTGGTGCCGCCGCACGCGCTAGACGCAGAGATCGCGAAGCTCGAGGCCGCGGTTGCGGTGCTCGCCTTCTCGAGGCCCGACGAGCGCGTCGACCGCTGGATCCGCATGCCGCGCGAGCCGCGCGCCTACGCGCAGCGCCTCTACGGGGCCCTGCGCGAGCTCGACGGCGCCGGCTGTGAGACCATCCTCATCGAGGCACCGCCGGAGACGCCGGAATGGGACGCGATTCGGGACCGCTTGCAGCGCGCTACGGGCTAGTCGTGGCGCTGGCCCTGCTTGGGGCCGGTTGCGCCAACTCCAGCGTACAGCTTTCCACCGGCAGTCCGCAGCCGGTCGTGCGCGCGCAAGGCAGCTCGGCGCTCGGCGGACTGATCGCGATCGGCGTCATCGGCACGCTTGCCTACGAGAGCGAAGCGAACGGCACTCGAACCCGCGCCAATCCCTTCGGCGCGATCTCGCCCTCGCGCCCGGCGCCGCCGCCGCTCGAGGCCTCGCGCCGCGTGCTCGAAGCCGACTGCAGCAGGCCGATCGAGGACTGGTCGGCGAACCTGCGCTGCCGCTGAGCTAGGCCCTTTGGGGGCCAGGCTTGCCGTCATCCACTACAAAGCGGGCCAGCACCTCGAGTCGCGACTCGGGTCTCTTGACCGTTTCCAGCCCCATCAGGTCGGCGTGCAGGCGCCCGCCGCCGACGCTCATCCTGACGTAGCCGCGGCGATCGCTGCGGCCGTACTTCATGTGCGGGTTCTCGCGGCGCAGCGCGTCCACCATCTTCTGCGAAGGGCCCTGCGAGCTGATCGAGGTGCCGCAGAACTCGCTCGCCACCACGGGCGATTTCGGGTCGTCGAAGTCGGGCTTGAGATCCGCGACCCAGTGCAGGTGCACGTCGCCGCCGATGACGACCGGGTTTTGAATTTTGCTTGAATGAATCGAACTCAAGAGGCGTTTGCGCGCCATCGGATATCCATCCCAGCCGTCGGTCCAGAACTGGCGCTCGGGCCCGAGCTTGCGATCGAGCCGCGCCATGAG
>JBFLYF010000456.1:0-2019 GCA_040756795.1 Pseudomonadota bacterium | reverse complement strand
CACGCTGGGGCTGTACCTCTGGCGCGCGGCCGCGCAGTCGCGGCGCGCCGCGCTGCCGCAGCGCTGGCTGCTGCTCGCGATCGCGGCGCTCGCCGCGCTCGGCGTCTGGCTCGAGTTCCGGGCGCTCTTCGGCCGCACGCCGGGGGTCATGCTGCTGGTGCTGTTTTCCGGCCTGAAGCTGCTCGAGGCGCGCAACCAGCGCGACGCCGTGGCGCTCGTGCTGCTCACCTGGTTCCTCGCCATCACCAACTTCCTCTACACGCAATCGATCCCGACCGCGCTCGGCATGTGCGCGGCGGTCGCGGCGAGCGTGGTGGCGCTGGTGGGCCTGGCCGCGCCGCGCCGCGCGCTCAAGGCGAACCTGCGCACCGCGGGGCTGCTGCTCGCGCAGGCGCTGCCGGCGGCGGCGCTGCTGTTCCTGCTCTTCCCGCGTATCCAGGGCCCGCTCTGGGGCCTGCCTCAGGACGCCTACACCGGGCTCTCGGGACTCTCGGAGAGCATGGCGCCGGGCAACATCTCGCGGCTGACGCTGTCGGACGCGATCGCGTTCCGCGTCGAGTTCGAGGGCCAGCTGCCGCGGCGCGCGCTGCTCTACTGGCGCGGCCCGGTGCTCTGGGATTTCGACGGCCGCACCTGGCGCGTCGGCTCGCCGGGCTTCGCCGAGCTCGAGCCGCCGCGCGGCGGCGCGCGGCACGACTACGCGGTGCTGATCGAGGCGCACAACCGCAACTGGCTGTTCGCGCTCGAGGCGGCGGCGCGCGTGCCGCCCGGCGCGCGCTACCTCGACGACGGGCAGCTCGTGACGCTCGCGCCGCTGCGCGCCCGCATGCGCTACGAGATGACCTCGATCACGCAAGCCGCGCCGCAGCCCGAGGAGGAGAGGCACAACCTGCGGCGCGCGCTGCGCCTGCCGCCTGGCTTCAACCCGCGCGCGCGCGCGCTCGCGCAGGGCTGGCGCGAAGGCGGGGCCGACGACGCCGCGGTGCTGGCGCGCGCCATCGAGTACTTCCGGCGCGAGCGCCTGCAGTACACCACCGAGCCGCCGCTGCTCGGGCGCGACTCGGTGGACGAGTTCCTGTTCGAGACGCGCTCCGGGTTCTGCGAGCACTTTTCCTCGGCGTTCGCGTTCCTGATGCGCGCCGCGGGCGTGCCGGCGCGCGTGGTCACCGGCTACCTCGGCGGCGACCCCAACCCGGTGGACGGCAAGTTCACCGTGCGCCAGTCCGACGCGCACGCCTGGACCGAGGTGCACCTCGCCGGCCGCGGCTGGCTGCGCGTCGACCCGACCGCGCTCTCGGTCCCCGGGCGGCTCGAGGCGGGCCTGGCGCGCGCGGTCACCGAGGGCGCGCCGCTGCCGCTGCTCATGCGCCCGGAGCTCGAGTGGCTGCGCGAGCTGCGCTACAACTGGGAGGCGCTCACGCACCAGTGGAACCTCTGGGTGCTGGGCTTCAACCCGGAGCGCCAGCGCGAGCTGATGAGCCGCTTCGGCATGCGCGACGCGGACTGGCGCGAGCTCACCTCGGTGCTGTTCGCGCTGCTCGGCGGCTTCGTCGCGGCGCTGCTCGCCTGGTCGCTCGGGCGCTTCGCGCGGCCCGACCCGGTGCAGGCGGCCTGGAGGCGCTTCTGCCGCAAGCTCGGCGCGAAGGGCGTCGCGCGCTCGCCGCACGAGGGCCCGCGCGACTATGCCGCGCGCGCCGCGCGCTCGCTGCCGGCCGCGGGAACGGCGATCCAGCGCATCGCCGAGCTCTACATCGCGCTGCGCTACGGCCGCAGCCCGACGCGCGAGGGCCTGCTCGAGCTGCGCCGCCGCGTCAGAGAGCTCGAGCTCGCGTGAGGAGGCTGCTCCTCTCCCTGGCATTGCTCTTCGCAGCTCTCGGCGCCCAGCCGGCCCCGCCCGAGAAGCCCTACGGCAGGCGCGCCGAGGTGCGCGAGTTCATCCGCGAGATGGTCGGGCGGCACGGCTTCGTCGAGAAGGAGCTCGCGTACCTCTTTGCCCGGGCGCGGCGCGAGCCGGCCATT
>JBFLYF010000455.1:0-2019 GCA_040756795.1 Pseudomonadota bacterium | reverse complement strand
GCTGGTGGCGCGCGTCCAGCTCGCCGACAGGGCACGCCTGCCCGCGCTGCAGGCCGATGCGCGCGAGCTCGCCGCGCGCTTCGACCGCGAGATCACCGACGGCTACGAGCGCCAGGCGGTCATCGCCACTGCGGCCTGGATGCTCGAGCAGGCCGCGTTGCCGGACGAGTCCGACGCGCTGCTCAAGGCCAACCTGGCCAAGAGCCACTCGCCCTACTACCTGATGTCGGACCTCGCCGACAACGCGAAGAAGCGCGGCGATGCGGCGGCCGCGCTGGACTGGTCCGCGCAGGCCTTCGACAAGAGCGAGGGCGCGGCGACCCGGCTGCAGTGGGGCGTGAGCCACCTGCGCCTGCTGGTGGAGCTCGCGCCGCAGGACGCGGCGCGCATCGAGGCGGTGGCCGCGCGCATCATCGACGAGGCGGCGGCGCAGCCCGATGCCTTCGAGGCGCGCAGCGGCCGCTCGATGCAGCGCATCGGCAAGCTGCTCGCCGACTGGGATCCGATGGGCGAACGCGCCGAGGCACGGCGACGACTGCAGCAGCGGCTCGACGCGGTGTGCGCGAAGCTGCCCGCGGGCAGCGAGGCACGCGCCACCTGCGACGGCGCGCTCAAGTCCGGCGCGGCGAGTTGAGGCCGCGGCGTCAGCGCACGAAGCGGCCGTCGTGTGTCACCTGCACCAGCTCGACGAAGCGTGAACCGGTGAGGCCGTTGGCGGCGAAGTCCAGGTCCATCCCGGAGACACGCATCCGCAGGCTGCGCAGCACGCCGATCAGGCGCGCGCGCGTCAGCTCGCGTCCGCTGCGCCGCAGCGCCTCGAGCAGCACGAGCGCGTTGAGGTAACCCTCGAAGCTGTAGTAGCCCACGGGCACCTTGGCGGCCTCGGCAAGGCGGCGGTACTCGCGCGCGGTCGCATCCGACTCGCTCCACGGATAAGGCATCACCTGCGAGATCGCGAGGCCGCGCGCCTTCTCGCCGGCCACCTTCGCCGTCACCTCTCCGGCGACGATGGACATGCCGTAGTACATCGGGCTGAAGCCCTGCGCCCAGCCAGCCTTCATCAGTTCACCCGGCAGCGCGCCGCCCAGGTACATGATCACCGCCTGCGGCGCCGACTTCGCCAGCGCGTCGGCCGATTCCTTGACGTTGCCGCCGTCGCCCTTGAGGAACACCGATGCCGTGGCCTGCAGCTTCTGCGCCGACAGCGCAGCGTCCACGAGCGCAGCCGCTTCCTTGCCGCCCGGGTTGTCGAGCATCGCCACGCCGATCTTGGTCACGCCGATCGTCGTCAGGTGCTGCACCAGCGCCTGCGCCTCGCGGCCCGAGGTGGCGCGAACGAAGAAGCCGCAGCCCTTGAGCTTGTCGCGCGCCGAGTCGGCCACGGCGTAGCCGGCCACCCAGGGAGCCCCCGACTTCTGCAGCAGGGGCGCTGCGGCTGCGGTGGTGGCCGAGCCGACGCAGCCGAACAGGCCGAACACGCCCTCGGCACCGAGCAGCCTCTCGTAGTTGGCCACCGCGCGATCGGGCTTGAGCTCGTCGTCCAGCGAGACGATGCGCACGCGGCGTCCGTTCACGCCACCCTGGGCACGCGACTCGGCGAAGGCCAGTTCGGCGCCGGCCAGCATGATCTTGATCTGGCCGCCCAGCGGGCCCGTGAGGATGCCGGTGTGGCCGAACATCACCTCGGTGTCGGTCACGCCGGTTTCGGCAGCTCGCAGGCCCGGAGCGAAAGCGGCGGCGCCCAGTGCGGCGGCAAATCGGCGGCGTTGCATCATGTGTGACGAGACGGAGTCGGAACTCCGCGCAGTCTGTGCAGCAGCGGATGCCTGCGTGTTCGGGTTTGCCCCAGAGGGTGTGAGCTTTGCACGTGTCCGTGGGCGCGGGGCGCCGGCGTCAGCGCATTCTTTCTCGTGCCGGCAATTCCACGCGGTAGTGGGTGCGTTTCTCCAGGTCGAGGAAGCGCAGCGTCGCGCCGTCCCATTCGTAGCTGGCGAAAAAGCCGTCGATCTGCATCGTGCC
>JBFLYF010000454.1:0-2026 GCA_040756795.1 Pseudomonadota bacterium | reverse complement strand
CCTGCGCTTCGGCGGGCGAGAGCTTGCGCGGCGGCAGGGAGTCGGGAGCGGACGGCATGGCACGAGGCGACTGCGGAAGGTGGCTCCATGGTCGCGGCCGCGTCCGCGCGCGGCAATCCCGCGCTTCGGGTGGCCGGGCTTTCACCAAGCCGTCTGGCAGGCGCTCACGCGCTCGCGCTGGGGCAGCGCGAGCAGCCGGTTGACCTCGGAGTTGTAGGTGCTCCGGTAGGCCTCGCTGCGACGGATGGCCGCGAGGTCGAGTTTGCGCTGCTCCACCGCGCGCTGCAGCAGGTCCTGGCCGGGCTTGACGCTCTTGGGGTCGAGCGGGGTGCACACGAACAGCACCGCCTCGATCCCGCCCACCACCTGCTCGGCGCTGGGGCCGGCGGCGCGCGCCGAACCGGACGCCGCGCACAGCAGCAGGCTCGCGATCAGGCCCGTGGTGCGGGCGAAGTGGGTGCTCATCTCGCTGGGTACAGCAGAAGCTCAGGGCGCGATTGTGCGCCGGCACGAACGATCGTGCACCCCGCGACTGCGCGGAGTCAGGCCGGGCGGCGCCGCGAGGGCAGCAGCCGTTCCTCGACCGGAAGCTCGGCGCTGCCGTCCATCTCCAGCGCCATCTGCGTGCACACGGCGCGGCACAGCGTCACGGCGCGCTGGTTGGCGATGCGGTAGTAGATCTGCGTGCCCTCGCGCCGTCGGCCGAGGATCTGCGCGCGGTACAGCGTGCCCAGGTGCTGCGACAGGTTGGGCTGCGTGGTGTCGATCTGCGCCAGCAGTTCGGAGACGTTGCGCTCGCCGTTGCACAGCGCCGAGAGCAGCTTCAGGCGGATCGGCGTGGACAGCAGCGCGAACAACTCCGCGGCCGATTCGAAGACCTCGTCGGCTTCGGCCTTGGGGGTGTCGGTGGCGTCGGTGTCGCTCATGCGGCCAGTCTATCGCCTAGCGCTTGCGCTCGAAGTGGTAGTGGTCGCGGTCGAGCACCGCCGCGACGGCCGTCACCTCTTCCGGGAACAGCCCCAGATTCAGTTCGGTGCTGCAGTAGTCGACCATCCCGCGCAACGCACCGGCCGTGCTGATGCGGCCCTTCGGGCGGTAGATCGCGCTGCCGTCCCCGCCGACGCGGCGGATGTGGCAGGCGGTGCACTTGTGCTCGGCGATGAGCTTCTCGCCGAGCGCGAGGTCGGCGTCCTGGAAGAGCGGGGCCTGCGCGAACGCGGCCAGCGGGGCGGCGACGAGGAGGGCGGCGGCAGTTCGCTTCATGGTGGTCTCCGGGGGTCATGCGAGCCGGGTCAGCTCCATCACGTCCTCCTCGAACATCTCGCCCGGGATGGCCTGCTTCAGGCGCCCGTGGCGATCGACGAGCACGGTGAGTGGAATCATGCGCCGCGCGGCCAGCGCCGCGGCGACGGCGTCGTGGTCGAGGCTGACGGGGAAGGTGTAGCCATGGGCCGTGAGGTAGCGCCGCACCGCGGCGGCGTCGCGGTCGCGGCAGACCGTGAGCACCTGGGGCCCGGCGTCTGCCGTGGCGCGGTACAGCTTGTCGATGTGCACGTTGTGGCGGCGGCAGAACGGGCAGCTGACCGACCAGAACACCACCACCTGGGCGCGCCCGGTCGCCGGACTCCAGCGCGAACCGTCGAGCAGCGTGACCTCGGGCCAGCGCACCGCCTCGCCGGGCGCGGCCGGCGCCGCCAGCACCGGTGCCAGCCCGAAAGCGGCGGCCGCGGCGAGCATCCCGCGTCGGTGTCGGTTCACTTGGACGCGTGCTCCATCAGCAGGTAGGTGTTGTACGCGTTGATGCGGTTGGCCGCCTTGAACAGAGGCAGCTTGTCGAAGCGCGACCAGTCCGTCTTCGCGTATGCATCCTCGAAGGGTTCCATGTTACGCGCCGCCTCGCCCATCGTCGTGCGCAGGTGCGCCAGGTAGTCGCGGGTGAGCTGGAGGTCGGCGCGCGCGCTGCGCGAGGCCGGCCCGTGCCCCGGCACCACGACGTCGATGTCGTAGCCGAGCAGCGTGTCCAGGG
>JBFLYF010000453.1:0-2032 GCA_040756795.1 Pseudomonadota bacterium | reverse complement strand
CGCCGAGGACGCAGAACACCGCCGCCATGGCGAAGCCGACCGTCCAGCACGGCAATTCCTCGAGCGCGCGGCGCAGCTCGCCGCGCGCGAGGCGCACCTGCACGTGGCGGAAGACGATCACGCCGGTCTGCTCGGCGAAGAGCTGGATGTAGGTGAGCGTGCCCGCCACCAGCAGCCCCGAGATCAGGAACGCGTCGCGCGCACGCGCGGCGTCGGCCCCGGGAACCACCCAGAAGCCGGCGACGTAGCCGGCCAGGAAGAGGATGAAGCCGGCGAAAGCCCACGGCGTGGTGCGCACCTGCAGCTCGCCGCACAGCACGCGGTAGACGCCGAAGGCCGCCCAGCCCGCGAAGCACGCCGTGCTCGCGAGCGTGAAATTCATCGCCCCGTACCGCTCGCGCCACCACGCGACCGGGGCGTGCTCCGAGGTGAAGAAGCCGATGCCCGGTCCGAGAGCCACGATCAGCAGCACGATCAGCCAGGCGCCGACCGATCCCTGGCGCGCGTAGCCTTTGCGCGCCGCGGAGATCCCGGCGAGGCACGCGACGCACTGCATGAGCAGCGCCCCGGCCGCGATCAGCGCGGCCACCTTCGCCGAGGAGTGCGCCCAGCCGCGCGGCGTGGCGAACAGCACCACCGCGAGCGCCATCAGGCCTCCGTACCAGGCGAACGAGGCCGCGCCGAGGAGCTTCCCCCAGGCCATCTCCCAGGGGCCGATCGCCGACATGCGCTGCGCATCCCAGGTTCGCGCGCGCACTTCCTCGATCACGCAGTCGGCGCTCGAGCGCGTGCCCCAGATGCCGAGCAGGCCGGCGGCGATGATCGCGGCGGCGACGGCGACGCCCGTCATCTTGTCGTCGCTCGCCGCGTAGACCAGCGCGAGCACGAGCACCAGCAGCAGCGGCATCGCCACCAGCCGGTGCGGCGTGAGCTCGAGCCACAGGTTGCGCCTGAACTCGGGATTCATGCCGAGCGTCCTTCGTCGCGCATGCTTCGCAGGTACGAGGTCTGCAGGTCCTCGTGCACCTCGGCGAAGCCGCAGACCCGGACGCCCGCCGTCACGAGGTGCGCGAGCAGCCCCGCCTGCTCGGCCGCCCCGCCGGAGAGCTCGATCGTGGCCGATCGCTCCCCGGCATCGAGGACCCTCGCGCCGTCGAAGCCCGCCAGGCGCTCGCGCAAGCCGGGATGCGGCTCGGCGAGCTCGATGCGCATGCGGCGGCGGCGCTCGGCCGCGTCGCGCAGAGCGCGGTTTTCGATCATGCGGCCCGCGCGCAGCACGAGCATGTGCGTCGCATAGGCGTCGAGCTCGGCGAGAATGTGCGAGGACACGAGCAGCGTCACGCCTTCGGACTGGAGCCGCCGGAAAAGGTCCGCGAGCGACAGGCGCGCTTCCGGGTCCAGTCCCGAAGCGGGCTCGTCGAGGAGCAGCACCTCCGGCCCGTGCACGAGCGCCTGGCCGATCGCGACCCGCTGGCGCTGACCGCGCGAGAGCTCGCCCGCCCGCGCTTGCAGCTTGGCCGTGATCTCCAGGCGCGCCGCCGCGCGCTCGACGGTCGCTGCCAGCCGCGCCGCGGCCACGCCGTTCGCCGCGGCTGCGTGCGCGAGGCACTGGCGCACGGTGAGCGTGTCGTACAGGCCGTAGAAATCCGAGAGCAGTCCCATCCCGCGGTGCGCGAGACGCGGCTCCTCGAGCACGTCGATGCCGGCGACCCGGATGCCGCCGAGCAGCGGGCGCTCCAGCCCCGCCAGGCAGCGCAGCAGCGTCGTCTTGCCGGCGCCGTTGGGGCCCACGAGCGCCGTGACGCTGCCCCGCGTCACCTCGAACGAAACGTCATCGAGCGCGCGAACGCCCGGATATTCGAAACTCAGTCCCTCGACGGCGATGGCCGGACCCGGCATCGCCGAAGTGTATCTCCGCCGCGCTCAGGCGGCCTTCTGCGCCCAGCGCTCGAGCTCTTCCAGCCCGCCGACATGCCGGCCGTTGACGAAGACCTGCGGCACCGTGCCGCGGCCCGTGATCGCGCCGACGACA
>JBFLYF010000452.1:0-2033 GCA_040756795.1 Pseudomonadota bacterium | reverse complement strand
GGCGCAGGATCTGGTGGCCGCGCGGGCGGTCGGCCACCCAGGGCGCGCCCACCGGCGCGCCGCCCGCGAGCAGCTCCTCGGTGACGACGTGGCGCTCGAGCGCGCTCCTCTCGTGGCCGCCGTAGCGCTTCGGCCAGCGCATGCCGATCCAGCCGCGCTCGCCGCACGTGCGGCTGAACGCCGGGTCGAAGGTGTTCCAGGAATTGCGCGCCGGCGCGAAAGCGCCGTTGGCCACCTCTTCGGCGATCAGCGTCCGGACCTCACGCCGCAGCTTCTCGGCGGATTCCGGGAGTTTCACGGCATCGAACTTCAGCTCGGGCATCCCTTCCTCGAATCTTATACATTAACGACATGAGTGGAACAGCGAAACACGTTTCGGTCGAGCTCAAGGACCGGATCGGCACGGTCGAGATCCGTCGTCCTCCCCACAACTACTTCGACAACGTGCTGATCGCGCAGCTGGGCGAAGCGTTCGAAGCGCTCGACCGCGAGCCGGAGTGCCGCGCCGTGGTGCTCGCCGCCGAGGGCAAGTCCTTCTGCGCCGGGGCCGACCTCGTCAACCGGCCCGACACGGCGAGCACCGGCGAAGGCGGGCGCGGCTTCGCGCGGCATCTGTACAAGGAGGCGCTGCGCCTGTTTCGCACGCGCAAGCCGATCATCGGCGCGATCCACGGCGCCGCGGTCGGCGGCGGGCTGGGCCTCGCGCTCGTGGCCGACTTCCGCGTCACCTGCAAGGAGGCGCGCTTCAGCGCCAACTTCAACCGCCTCGGCTTCCATCCCGGCTTCGGCCTCACCACCACGCTGCCGCGCCTCGTCGGGCCGCAGAAGGCCGCGCTGCTCCTCTACACCGGCCGGCGCGTTCCCGGAGACGAGGCGGTGGCGATCGGCCTCGCCGACGTCCTCGTGCCGCACGGCGAAGTGCGCGCGGCGGCGCAGGCCCTGGCGAAGGAGATCGCGCAGTCGGCGCCGCTCGCCGTCGTCTCCACGCGCGAGACGCTGCGCCGCGGCCTCGCCGAGGCGATCGAGGCCGCCACCGAGCGCGAGCTGATCGAGCAGGAATGGCTGCGCCGCACCGCCGACTTCAGGGAAGGCGTCAAGGCGATGGCCGAGCGGCGGCTGCCGGACTTCAAGGGGCGCTGAGCCCCCCTGCTTACTTCACGCCCGGCGGCAGCGCGTGCCAGGCGTCGCGGCGCTGCGCCATGGCCTGACCGTAGTCGAACAGCGCCCTGACGTATCGCGGATCGAACCAGTCTGCCCAGGGCGCCGCGAAATCCTCGCCGATCCACGCGGCGCGGAAGCGCGCATTCTCGCGCTGCGCGCGCAGGTAGATGACGTGCAGGTCGCCGATGCCGAGCGACTGCGCGAGCTGGTGCATGGCATGCTCGCCGAGACCGATGATCTCCGGCCGCATCACCATGTACTCGGACATCGCGCGGCCGTTGCGGATCACGAAGAAGCTGGTGCCGCCGTCGGCACCGAGCGTGCGTCCGAGCGCTCCCCAGTCGAGCGCCGGCGGGCCGACGAACACCTGGCTGGTGATGCCGCCGTCCACGTGCATCTCGTTGTAGCGCTTGCCCTGCGCCTCGACCTCGATGAAGACGGGCGGCAGCATGATCGGCACCGAGGCCGAGGCGAGCAGCACGCGGCGGATCAGCGCCAGCGCGTCGGGGCGGCCGCTGTCCGCGATCGCGCCGATGTCCCAGATCACCTGCCGCCCCGCGTAGATGTGCGTCGTCGCCACGTAGAGCCGGCCCCCCTGGCGATGCCGCGCGGCGATGGCGTGCATCAGCGCCTCGTCGAAGTGCTGCTCGATGAGCGCCTGCAGCGGTTCCGGCGATGCGAGCGAATCGCCGAACAGGGCGAGCACGCGGTTTTTTGGCTTGACGAGGTCGGCGCTGGTGAGGCGGATGAAGACCTCGACGAGATGATGGTCGTATTGCGGACCCAGGAACGCGAACGGCGCCGCCAGCGCGCCCGCGCTCACGCCGGTGACGACGTGGAACTGCGGGCGCTTCCCGGTCCTGGTCCAGCCC
>JBFLYF010000451.1:0-2033 GCA_040756795.1 Pseudomonadota bacterium | reverse complement strand
CTTCCAATTCGACTGCGTTGTCGCCTGCGGCGGCGACGGCACGGTGCACGAGGTGGTCAACGGCCTGATGCGCGCCGGCGCGCGCGCGGTGCTCGGCGTGATCCCGGCCGGCAACGGGGATGATTTCGCAAAGATGCTTCCCCCCGGGGAACCGATTAAGAGGCTTCTAGAGAACAAATTCAAGACAGTCGACATCGGCCGCATCGTCGCCGACGGCGAGACGCGCTATTTCGCCAACGGCATGGACATCGGTTTCGGAGCGCACGGCGCGCGCAACGCCGTCTCGGTGCCGGGCTTCCTGAGCGGCCTGCCTCTCTATTTCGCGGCGCTCGTCATGACGCTCGCGCGCTATCCGCGGCTGCGCGTGCGCCTGACGCTCGACGATGCGCCGGCCCGCGAGGTCGCGACGGCGATGGTCGCGGTCATGAACGGCAGCACCTTCGGCGGCAGCTTCCGCGTCTGCCCCGAGGCGCGCCCCGACGACGGCGTGCTGGACTTGCTCGTGGCCGATGCGCTCGGGCGACTGGAGATCCTGGGCCTGGTGCCGAAGATCATGCGCGGCGCGCACGGCGGCGATCCGCGCCTGAAGCTTCTCAAGGCAAGGCGCGTGCGCATGCAGTCGGAGGCGCCGCTGCTGGTGGAGGCGGACGGAGAGATCGCGTTCGAGGACGCGAGGAATCTGGAGATCGAGGTGCTGCCGGGGGCGCTGCGGGTCCTGGCCTAGCCGCTCAGCCAGTCGGGGCAGGGCAGGCCCTTCGACCTGAGGAATTCGGGGTTGAAGAGCTTGGACTGGTAGCGCGTGCCCGAATCGGCGAGGATCGTCACCACGGTGTGGCCGGGGCCGAGGTCGCGCGCCAGGCGGATCGCGCCCGCGACGTTGATGCCGCTCGATCCCCCCAGGCACAGCCCTTCGTCCTTCAGCAGCGAAAAGACGAGCGGCAGCGCCTCCTCGTCCGGAATCTGGTAAGCGTCGTCGATCGGCGCGCCCTCGATGTTGCGCGTCACGCGCCCCAGGCCGATGCCTTCGGTGACGGACGACCCCTCGCTCTTCAGCTCGCCGTGCTTGATCCAGTGGTACATCGCCGCGCCCATGGGATCGGCCGCGGCCGTCCTGATGTTCCGATTCTTGCTCTTCAGAAAAAGACTGACCCCGGCCAGGGTCCCCCCCGTGCCGATCGCGCAGGTGAAGCCGTCCACCTTGCCGCCGGTCTGCTCCCAGATCTCGGGCCCGGTGCTCTGCACGTGGCCGTCGCGGTTGGCGGTGTTGTCCCACTGGTTCGCCCAGAACGCGCCCATTTCGGCGGCCACGCGCTCGGAGACGCGCACGTAGTTGCCCGGATCCTTGTAGGGCAGCGCCGGCACCTCGCGCAGCTCGGCGCCGCACAGGCGCAGCATGTCCTTCTTCTCGCGGCTCTGCGTCTCCGGGATGACGATGACCGTGCGGTAGCCGCGCGCGTTGCCCACCAGCGCGAGGCCGATGCCGGTGTTGCCCGCGGTGCCCTCCACGATGACGCCTCCGGGCTCGAGCAGGCCGCGCTTCTCGGCGTCGAGGATCATGTAGAGCGCGGCGCGGTCCTTGACCGAGCCGCCGGGGTTGAGGAACTCGGCCTTGCCGAGGATCTCGCAGCCGGTGAGCTCGGAGGCCCGGCGCAGGCGCACCAGCGGCGTGTTGCCGATCGAACCTACGAAACCGTCCCGGACGCCCACGATGCTAGTCTGCCGCAATCGGGCCGCCATGCGCCAGGATTCCTCCCCGCCGCGCTATAACCGCCTGCGCTGGACGGCCTACGGCCTGGGCACGGCGGCCTTCGTGCTCGCGTTCTTCCACCGCGTGGCGCCCGGCGCGGTCGCCGCCGACCTGCGCGAGGCGTACTCGGCGAGCGCCACCATGCTCGGCTTCATCGCCGCGCTCTACTTCTATCCCTACGCGGCGATGCAGCTGCCCTCGGGCGTGCTCGCCGACTCGGCCGGGCCGCGCAAGCTCTTCACGGCGGGCTCGATCGTCGCGGGCGCGGGGTCGCTGCTCTTCGCGC
>JBFLYF010000450.1:0-2034 GCA_040756795.1 Pseudomonadota bacterium | reverse complement strand
GAGGCGATGATGGCGGCGCGCATGCCCGCGGGCTACGCGTTCCTGCCCGAGCCGAACGCCGTGGCGCAGGCGGTGCTCGCCAAGTCGAGCTGGTCGGTGCTCGCGCTCACCTGCCTGATCGAGCTGTTCACGCAGGCGCACTACCGCTCCAGCATCGAGCCCGACACCGCGCTCGACCCGCTGTGGAAGGACGTGTTCCTGTTCCACTGGAAGGAGGAATCGCAGCACGCCATCCTCGACGAGATGGAGTGGCAGCGCGAGGACGCGAAGCTGGACGGCGCGGCGCGCGAGCGGGCGGTTTCCGACCTGATCGAGCTGGTGGGCGCGGTGGACGGGCTGCTCAAGCTGCAGGCCGGGGCCGACGCGGCTTACTTCGCGCAGGCCTGCGGCCGCGCGGTCGGGCAGGGCGAGGCGGCGCTGCTCGGCGCGGGGCTCCTCAAGGCCTACCGCTGGCAGTACATCGTCTCCGGCGTTCAGCTGCCGCGCTTCGGCGCGCTGCTCTCCGGCATGCTCGGAGCTTCGCAGCTCGCGCGCGTCGCGGCGGCGCTCGAGCCGCTCATGTCGAGCGCGCCGGCCGCGCCGCGCATGGCGGCTTGAGCGAGAACCTGCCGCATGCGCTGGAAGTGCGATCCTTCCCAGAAGATGCCGCCGCAGCCGGAGCAGCGGGAAAATCGCGCGTAGCGCTCGCGGATCCGGTCAGGGATCCGGCCGGCGACGCTTTCGGGATCCGCGGGCTGCAGCGGCAGGTTGCAGGCGAGGCAGAGCGTGAAGGGCCGCGCCTGCGCGGCGAGGCAATAGCGCGCCGCCACCTCGCGCAGCTGCGCCTCGGGCTTGAGCGCGTGCACGTAGGCGCCGCGCAGCACCTCGCGGCACTTGAGCAGCTCCCGGTCGCGCGTCAGCACGACGCGGCGCTCCTGCCAGGCGAGGCGCCGGATCTCGGCGTCGCCGAGCGCGTTCTCGTGCAGCGTGTCGTAGCCGAGCATCCGGAGGAAGCGCGCGAGACCCCCGAGGTGCGCGTCGGCGAGGAACAGCAGCGGCGCTTCGAGCGGCTGCAGCGTCCACGGGTGGACCTCGATCGCGTCGCCCTCGCGCACGGTGCGGTCGAGCGTGGCGCGCGCGCCGTTCACGGTGATGTCGGCCGCCTCGGTGTGCGGCACGCCGAGCGCCTCGATCGCGTTCTTCAGCGTCGCGGCGCGCGCGCAGGCGTAGGCGAAGGCCGTGCCGCGGCGCTCGCGGGGCAGGAAATCCGCCAGCTCGCCGTGGAAGCGGAAGCGCGCCGTGGCCATTGCGCAATCCAGGTGATGGTGCGATTCTAGTCCCGCGTGAAGGCGATTCTCAGGCGGTTGCTCGTCTTCGGGGCGATGGCATGGCTCGGGGCATCGCTCGCCGCGCCCGGTCCGGTGGTGGTGATCCCGGTGGAAGGCGCGATCGGCCCGGCCACGGCGGACTTCGTGCACCGGGGGCTGGAGCGCGCGGCGAAGGAGCGCGCGGCGCTCGTGGTGCTGCGCCTGGACACGCCGGGGGGCCTCGATACCGCGATGCGCGAAATAATCAAAGATATCCTGGCGTCACCGGTGCCGGTGGCGGGCTACGTCGCGCCGGGCGGTGCGCGCGCCGCGAGCGCGGGCACCTTCATCCTCTACGCGACCCACGTCGCGGCGATGGCGCCGGGCACCAACCTCGGCGCCGCCTCGCCCGTGGCGATCGGCATGCCCTCGACCAAGGACGAGAAGGCGAAATCGGACAAGGGCGAGGCGCAGCCCGCCCCCGGCGACACCATGATGCGCAAGGCGACGCACGACGCGGCGGCCTATATCCGCGGCCTCGCCGAGATGCGCGGGCGCAACGCCGACTGGGCCGAGCGCGCGGTGCGCGAGGCGGTGAGCCTGCCCGCCGCCGAGGCGCTGCGTCTCAAGGTGATCGACCTGGTCGCCGAAGACGTGCCCGCGCTGCTCAAGCAGCTCGATGGCCGCAAGGTCGGCGAGCGCGCGCGCGCCACCGCCGGCGCGCGCGCCGGCCCCAACCACCCCCACC
>JBFLYF010000045.1:0-14005 GCA_040756795.1 Pseudomonadota bacterium | reverse complement strand
GACTTACCACTTCTGCTCGCAGCACTGCCTCAAATCGTTCAAGGCCGACCCGGCGAAATACCTCGCCAAGTCCGCGCCGCAGGCCGCGGTTTCCGCGCCGGCCGGCCAGTACACCTGCCCGATGCACCCCGAGATCCTGCAGGACCGGCCCGGCGCCTGCCCCAAGTGCGGCATGGCGCTCGTTCCCGTGGCGGGAGCCGAGGAGGACAACGCCGAGCTGCACGACATGACGCGGCGCTTCTGGACGGGCGCCGCCGTGACGATCCCGCTGCTCGCCGTCGCGATGCCCGTGTATTTCGGTGTCCCGGAGCCCTTCGGAATTTCTCCCGGCATTCGCGTCTGGCTCGAGTTCGTGCTCGGGACGCCCGTCGTGCTCTGGGCGGGATGGCCGTTCTTCCGGAAGTTCGCGCTCTCGCTCGGCAACCGCAGCCCCAATATGTACACGCTGATCGGGCTGGGCGTCGGCCTTGCTTATGTCTTCAGCGTTGTCGCCGTAGCGGCACCGGGGCTCTTCCCCGAGGAGTTTCGCGAGCACGGCGGAACGGTCGGCGCCTATTTCGAGGCGGCGGCGGTGATCGTCACGCTGGTGCTGCTCGGCGAGGTGCTGCAGCTGCGCGCGCTCGGGCAGACCAGCCAGGCGATCAAGCAGCTGCTCGCGCTCGCGCCGAATACCGCGCTTCGGATCGAAGCCGACGGCCGGGAGGCCGAGGTATCGCTCAACGAGGTGAAAGTCGGCGACCGGCTGCGCGTGCGGCCGGGCGAGAAGGTTCCGGTGGACGGCACGTGCCTGGAGGGCTCGTCGAACATCGACGAGTCGATGGTGACGGGCGAGCCGATTCCGGTGCCGAAGAAGGCCGGCGACCGGGTGACCGGGGCGACGATCAACGGCAAGGGCACCCTCGTCATCCGCGCGGAGCGGGTCGGCGCGGACACGCTGCTCGCGCAGATCGTGCACATGGTGGCGCAGGCGCAGCGCACGCGCGCGCCGGTGCAGCGTCTCGCGGACCTGGTGGCCGCCTACTTCGTGCAGGCCGTGGTCGCCATCGCGATCGTCACGGCGATCGCGTGGGGTTTCTTCGGCCCCGCGCCCGCGATGACCTACGCGCTGGTCAACGCGGTAGCGGTGCTCATCATCGCCTGCCCGTGCGCCGTGGGCCTCGCGACACCGATCTCGATCACGGTGGCCATGGGCCAGGGGGCGCTCAACGGCATCCTTTTCAGGAACGCGGAGGCGGTCGAGAAGCTGCGCGAGGTCGATACGCTGGTCGTCGACAAGACCGGCACCCTTACGCTCGGCAGGCCGCAGCTGGTGGATTTCGCGGTGGCACCGGGCTTCGACGAGAGCGAGGCGCTCGGCCTCGTTGCGAGCATCGAGCGTGCGAGCGAGCATCCCCTGGCGCAGGCGATCGTCAAGGGCGCCGAGGAGCGCAATCTCCCGCTGCAGGCGGTCGAGAACTTCACCTCGGTGACGGGACAGGGTGCGCAGGGCGATGTCGCCGGCCGCCGAGTCGCAGTCGGCAGCCGGCTCTTCATGGAGAGCCTCGGCGGCGTGCCGCAGGCGCTCGCCGACAAGGCCGATGCCCTCAGGTCTCAAGGCAAGACCGCGATGTTCGCGGCGATCGGCGGGAAGGTCGCCGCCGTGATCGCGGTGGCCGACCCGATCAAGGAAACGACGCCGGAAGCCGTCAAGGCTCTGCAGGCGGAGGGAGTAACCGTAGTCATGCTGTCAGGGGATTCGCGCAAGACGGCCGAGGCCGTAGGCAGGCAGCTGGGTATCAGCGAAGTGATCGCCGAGGTCCTTCCCGAGCAGAAAGTGGACAAGATCAAGGCCCTGCAGGCAGACGGGCGCATGGTCGCGATGGCGGGGGACGGCATCAACGACGCGCCGGCGCTCGCCCAGGCGCAGGTCGGCATCGCGATGGGAACGGGCACGGACGTCGCCATCGAGAGCGCGAGCGTCACGCTCGTCAAGGGCGACTTGCGCGGCATCGCGAAAGCGATTCGTCTCTCGCACGCGACGATGCGCAACGTGCGGCAGAACCTCTTTTTCGCGTTCTTCTACAACGCGCTCGGCGTGCCGATCGCCGCCGGCGTGCTCTACCCGGTGTTCGGGCTGCTGCTCTCGCCGATCTTCGCCGGGGCCGCCATGGCATTGAGCTCGTTCTCCGTGGTGACCAACGCGCTGCGGCTGCGCAAGGTGAAGCTGTGACGCCATGAGCGACGCGCAATCGCATTGATCGAGGAGATCCCGTGAACCCTGCCGAACCCGTCCCCGCCTACGGCCTTTGGTCGCTGGTGGTCATCAATTCGGTGGTCTTCATCCTCTTCGCGTTCAGCTTCGCGGGCCCCAGAAGCGCGCGCGACTGGCGCTCGTTCGGGGCGTTCTCGGCCTTCCTCGTCGCCCTGTTCACGGAGATGTACGGCTTTCCTCTCACGATCTACCTGCTTTCGGGATGGCTTTCGAGCAGATTCCCCGGGGTCGATTTCCTGTCCCATGACGGCGGCCATCTGCTGGAGACCGTCATGGGCGCAATCCTGGGCTGGCAGATCGACCCGCATGCGGGGCCGTTCCACGTCGCCTCGTACATCGTGATCTTCGCGGGCTTCGTTCTGCTGGCGAAATCCTGGGGCATCCTCTACGAGGCGCAGCGCCGGAATGAGATCGCAACCAGCGGCCCCTACGCCCGGGTGCGGCATCCGCAATACCTCGGTTTCATCGCCATCATGGCCGGCTTCCTGCTGCAGTGGCCGACGCTGGTCACGCTCGCGATGTTCCCGATCCTGGTCACCATGTACGTGAAGCTCGCGCGGCGCGAGGAGCGCGATGCGCTGGCGCGGTTCGGCGATGCGTACCGGCGATACATGGAGTCCGTACCGGGATTCCTGCCCCGGCTGGACTTGGGCAGGCGCGGCGTGGTCGCATGACCGGCGCACCAGGCGCAGCCCGCAGGCTCAAGCTGCACTATTACGCGGCGATGCTCAGTCCCGCCGCTGTGGCGGCGGTGCTCGGCTCGGCGGCCGCGTACGCCGGCGACGGCATGGGCTCGCTCGCGCATCTGCTCGTGCAGATCGCCCTGTGGCTCGTCGCCGTCAACCTGGCCGGGGTCGTGCTGATCTTCCGCCCGGTCGATCGCTCGCTGCGTGGCGAGGCAGCTGCGCCTCCCGCGCTCGAGCGCCGGCTGCGCTCGCTGCCCGTGCTGTCGGGGCTGTGGATCTTCGGACTTACGGCGGCAGCGATGCTCGGGCACGCGGGGATGACGGGCGGCCTCTGGGAGATCGGGACCGGCGAGCAGCTGCGCGTGCTCGTCGCGACGCTCGTGCACATCGCGATTTTCGCCGCCTACCTCGGCCTCGCAGGCTATTTCCTGATCTTCGATTGCAGGGTGCGGCTGCTCGAGCGCTTGTCGCAGCTTGGCGTGTCGATCCCGCCCCGCCGCGGCAGATTCATGCGCCGGCTCATCGCGGGGCTCGCGGCGGTGGCGATGGCGCCGGTTCTGATTCCGCTCTCGGAGCAGTGGAAGGAGTCCGGTTCGCCGGGAAAGGCGATGCCGATGGCGATGGAAATGCGACCAGGCCAGATGCGTCCGGGGCCGCATTACAGGCACGCGCAACAGACCCTGCAGATGGATCTGCTCGCGGCCTCGTTCGTCGCGGCGCTGCTGATGTTCCTCATGGCGCGGGGCTTCTCGCGCCCCGTGGGGGTGCTGCTCGAAGCCATGCAGCGCGTCGACCGGGGCGACCTCGCGACGAAAGCGCCGGTGCTCTCCGACGACGAGCTCGGCCGGCTCGCGCTGCAGTTCAATCGCCTGGTCGAGGGGCTCAGAGAGCGCGATCGCATCCGGCGCGTCTTCGGCCGCTTCGTCCCGGAGAGCGTCGCCGCAGCCCTGCTGCACGACGAGGGCGCGATCACGCCCAGGGAGCGCGAGGCGACGGTGCTTTTCACCGACATCGAGAACTTCACGGCCATCGCCGCGAGCCTCGAGCCGCGCGACATCCTGGACGTGCTGAACGCCTATTTCGGCGAGATCGCCGAGGTCGTGCACGCGCACGGCGGCGTCATCACCCAGTTTCAGGGCGACGCCGTGCTCGCCAGCTTCAACCTGCCGGCGGCCGACCCGCAGCACGCCCGCCACGCCGTCGAGGCGGCCCTGGCGATCCAGGCGCGGCTGGCCGAGGTGGTGTTCGACGGCGGCATCCGGCTGCGCACGCGGGTCGGCATCAGCACCGGGCCGGTGGTCGGCGGCACGGTGGGCGGGGGCGACCGCCTGGGCTACACGGTGCACGGCGATACCGTGAATCTGGCGGCGCGCTTCGAAGCCATGAACAAGGAGCTCGGCAGCCGCGTTCTGGTTTCGGCGCGCACCGCCGAGCTGGCGGGCGACGCGATCGCGCTGCGCGACCGGGGCGTCGTTACCGTGCGTGGCTTTCGCGAGCCGCTGCGCGTCTACGAGCCGGCCGCTCAGGGCGTGGAAGCGCCGACGCGCACTGCCGGCTGATTCCGCGGCAGCGTGAGTGTCGCCTCCAACCCGCCGCCGGGCCGGTTGCGCAAGACGAGATCGCCGCCATGGGCGCGCGCGATGTTGCGCGCAATGCCCAGGCCGAGCCCGCTGCCGCCGGTCTCGCGGCTGCGCGAAGATTCGCCCCTGAAGAAGGGCTCGAATGCGTGTTCGAGCTCCGCCTCGGGGATGCCGGGGCCCTCGTCCAGCACGCGGATCGTGACCCGGTCCGCGCCGTCCTCGGCCTTGAGCGTCGCGCGCCTGCCGTAACGAATCGCGTTGTCGAGCAAATTGGTGAGGCAGCGGCGCAGCGCGAGCGGCCTGCCGTTGAAGGAATGCTCGATGCGGCCCTCGACCTCGACCGTGTTGCCCATGTCCTGGTAATCGGTCTGCAGGCTTTCCAGCAGCGCCGTGAAGTCCACGCGCTGCACGGGCTCGCTTGCGCTCGCGTCGCGCATGAAGTCCAGGGTCTGGGTGACCATGGACTCCATTTCCTGCAGGTCCCTGGCGAACTTGCCGCGCAGCGCCTGGTCCTCCAGCAGTTCCGTGCGCAACCGCAGCCGCGTGATCGGCGTCTTCAGGTCGTGCGACATGGCCGTGAGAATGCGCGTCCGGTCGGCGATGAAGCGTGAGAGGCGCCCCTGCATGGTATTGAACGCGCGCGCGGCGCGCCGGGCTTCGAGCGGGCCGGTCTCCGGCAGCGGCTGGCGGTGGATGTCCCCACCCAGCTTTTCCGCTGCGCTTGCCAGCGCCGCGAGCGGACCGGTCACCCAGCGCACGGCCACGAGCGAGAGCGCGACGACGATGCCGAGCAGCACCAGCAGCGTAAGGCCGAGGCGCAGCGGCATTCCCGCCGACTCGGGCGAAACGAACGAATCGAAGGTCACCACCGCTCCGTCGCGCAGCACGACCTGCACCACGAAAAACATGCTCTCGGGGTGCATCATCTGCATTCCGGCTCCGCCCATGGGACCCTGCATCATCGGCATGCCCGGCGGACTACGCCACCCCCGCTGCCCGTAGCGCTCCGGAACTCCCGCTGCCTTCACCACCTGAACCTGCATGCCCTCGCCGAGGGCGTAGCTCAATACGGTCCCGAACATGGAAAGGTGGATGTCAACCTCTGATGGCCCGCTGTCCGGCGCCATCCGGGGCCGGTCGAGCGAAATCGCGAGCGGTGGCGCGTTGAAGACCGAGACGATCCTGCGGCGCTCCTCTGGGGCGACCGAATCGAGCAGCTTGCTGAGGTCCGCGATGCGCTGCGCCATCTGCATGCCGCTCGCCCGATAGAGCAGCTGGTCGCGCTCGCTGAGGTTGATGTAGGCCGTGGCGAGCTGCGCCAGAACCAGCCCGCACAGCAGGATCAGGACGAGCCGTCCGAAAAGGCCGCGCGGCAGCAGGCGCACTAGCGCTCCAGTTCGACCGGCACGGCGAGCACATATCCCTCGCCGCGCACGGTCTTGATGATCTTCGGATCGGCCGGATCCTCGCCCAAGCGATGGCGCAGCCGGCTGACCTGATTGTCGATGGAACGGTCGAACGGTTCGGCCTCGCGGCCGTGCGTGAGCATCATCAGCTGATCGCGGCTGAGCACGTGGTTGGGGTGGCTGAGGAAGATCGTCAGCATGCGGAACTCCGCACCGCTCAGCGACGTGACCACGCCGTCGGGCGAAACCAGGTGCCGGGCAACCGTATCGAGGCGCCAGCCGGCGAAGGCGATGGCGCGCGCTTCCGCGGCGCGCAGATTGCGCGGCAGGCTGCGGTGCCGCCGCAGCACGCTCTTGATGCGGGCAAGCAGCTCCCTCGGGCTGAAGGGCTTGCCCAGATAGTCGTCCGCGCCGATCTCCAGGCCGACGATGCGGTCGGTCTCTTCTCCGCGCGCGGTGAGCATGATGACCGGCGTATCGGAATCGGCGCGCAGCTTGCGGCACAGCGCCAGCCCGTCCTCGCCGGGCAGCATGAGGTCGAGAACGATCAGGTCGATCTTGCCGCGCGCGAGCGCCGCCCACATCGCCTTGCCGTCGGCGACGACCGTGGCCTTGCAGCCGTTCTTCTGCAGGTACTCGCCGAGGAGGCCGCGAATCTCGGCGTCATCGTCGACGACGAGGATGTGATCGGTGCTTTCCATGACCTATCTATAGCCGCCGGCCGGGCGTTTGTGGAACGGATTTGTAGCCTACTGTAACCGGCTCCGTCGCCGATACACGAGCGTACAAAAACATGACGTGCGGCTTACATCGGCGTGGCGTAATGGAAACCGATGCGGCCGCGCAGCAGACTGACGGGCGCGGGAGCCGCAGATTTCCACACCTCACTGAACGGAGATTCGATCATGAGAAAAGGCAGCAAAATCGCACTGGCCGTCGGGGCGGCGTTGTCGCTCGGACTGGCCTCGGGCATCGGTTACGGCATGGGGCCGGGCTTTGGCATGGGTTACGGCATGGGACCCGGCGGCGGCATGATGGGTTACGGCATGGGGCCCGGCGCCGGCATGGGTTACGGCATGCACGGCTACGGCATGGGCTTCGGGGCCTATCCCGGGGCGGCGGAGGACCGGCTGGCGGGGCTGAAGTCGGAGCTGGGAATCACCGCCAAGCAGGAAGGCGCCTGGCAGGCGTTCGTCAAGAGCGTGAAGCAGCGCGATGAAAGCCGGGAGGCGTGGTTCGCCAGAATGCGCGAAGCGCGCGCTGCCGGTTCGCTGCCGGAACGGCTGGCGCAGCAGGATGAGGTGTTCAGGCAGCATCAGACCGAAAGACAAGCGACCACTGCGGCCCTGAAGGAGCTCTATACGGCGCTCACGCCCGAGCAGAAAGCGCTGGCCGACCAGCGCTTCGGCGGATTCGGGCCGGGCTACGGCGCGGGCTACGGCCGCGGCCCTGGCGGACGTTTTCGCTGACCGGCGGATAGGTGGGGCGGCGATGCCGCCGCCTCACACTTCAAGGAGAAAGACATGATGTGGGGATATGACGGATTTGGATTCGGAGGCGGCGCAATGGGCATCGGCATGCTGTTGTTCTGGGCGCTGATCATCGCCGCCGTCGTAGTGCTGGTGCGCCTGCTCGCGCCGGCAGCCGGGGGAACGGTCGCCGGGCCGCAGCCCCGAACGCCCCGGGACATTCTGGGCGAGCGCTATGCGAGGGGCGAGATCGACAAAGCGGAGTTCGAGCAAAAGAAGCGCGATTTAGACGGCTGAGGAGAACCGCGTTCTTCAGCGCCGACCGAGCGCCGCACCGCACTTCGCGCAGAAGCGATCGCCGGCAGCGACCCGATTGCCGCATTTACTGCAGAAGCGTCCGCCGTCCGTGGTACCGGCATATGCGCGCGACCGCCGGCGCCACCAGAAGAAATAGGCGGCGCATGCAGCCACTGCCAGCAGCGCGGTGACGCCCATCGCCAGGAAGATCCCGTAAGGTGCACTCTGCGCTGGCGGAGCGCTCGCCGCAGGAACCGGCGCCGGCGCGCCGAGATTGAGGATCTCCACCGAAGTTCGCGGGTCGCTCTTCGCGTAGCGGATCTCGATGGGCAGCGGCGTTCCCTGCTTGGCGGGCCCGAGCTGCGCCGACCGATAGCGAATTCCGTCCGACCCGATCGAGCTTTGCTCCAGCGCCGGCTGCACCGAAATGGCGCTTGCGCCCGCAGGCTCCTGGACGATCACATCCAGCCAGTTCACCGGCAGATCGCCCGGCCAGAGGTATCTGTAGTTGCGCTCGCCCGTTGCGGTAGCGAGCCGATCGTAGAACTCGACCTGGAAAAAGCGCGTCGGGACGCTGAAGCGCACCGTCATCAGCTCGCCCGCGTCCGAGCGCTCGTGCTTCAGGTTGAGAAGCTGCCCCTTTTTCTCGGCCGCATAGGCCACCGCCGCCGGACCGCCGGACGATGCGGGGATGCGAAGCGATAGCGCGGCGGGCAGGCCGACATCAGCCGCAAGCTCGCCCCGCAGTATCACCAGCGCGGCAGGGCGGTCGTATTCAGGCCAGATCTCGATCTGTAGGTTCTCGAGGCGGGTCGCCGCGACCGCAGGCGCGAGCAGGAGGGTCAGGACGAGCGCCGCCAGCGCAGAGGAGACCTTTCTCAGCGTCGGCTCCCTCTTCCTTGTCGGAGTGCATAGAAGCCCGCGATGGCAGCCAGCACCAGCGCCACTGCGAAAACCTGCGCCGCCGGAACGCCAAAGGCGAAGATCGCCGGATTGCCGCGGAAGAATTCGACTGCAAATCGGGCCGCGCCGTAGCCCGCCAGATAGGTCAGGAAGGCAAAGCCCGGAGTCCCGGTTTTCCTTCTGCTCCGCCAGACCAGCAGAAAGACCAGCAGGTAGGCTGCCATCTCGTAGAGCTCCACCGGATGAAGCGGGATATTCAATGGCGCCATGGCGCGGGGATTCGTATATGTGATGGCCCAGGCGGCATCGGTCGCCTTGCCGTAGCTGTCGCCGTTGAGGAGACAGGCGATCACGCCCGCGGCCTGCCCAAGCGCCACGCCCGGGGCGAGAGTATCCGCGAAGCGCCAGAACGACAGTTGCTTTTTGCGGCAGTACCAGAGCGCAGCGAGCGCCCCACCCAGCAGCGCGCCGATGATGCTGATGCCGCCGTGCCAGACCGCCAGGATCTCCCACGGCCTTTGCAGGAAATAGGCCGGGTTCGAGAACACCACGTAGTAAATCCTCGCGCCGGCGATCCCGCCCAGCAGGGCGTAGAAGGCAAAATCCTGAACGAGAGCGGGATCGACCCCGTTTCGCCTTGCTTCCCGGGCGCTCAGCCACAGGCCGAGGAAAAAGGACAGCGCGACGATGACCCCGTAGGAGCGAAGCTCGAACGTTCCGAGCTGGGCGAGCACCGGATACATGCGGTCGCTTCGCTAACTTCGCGCGCTCGCCCCTGCGGTCAGTGGCACCCTCCAGCGTGGCGATGGGAGGACGCGGCGGCTGGCATTCGCTGATCGCCGGCCTTCTTTGCCGGTGACGGCGGGGTGTCTACGCCCTGTGCCTTGCGCGCCTCCTCGGGTCCTTCATGCGCCATCCCGCCGCAGCATCCGCCCATGGCGCCGCCATGGCGCATGCGCGAAAAGAGCCACACGGCTCCGGCCGCCAGAACGATCCAGGTCCAGTTTTGCGATAGCCATTCCATGACATGTCCCCTTTTCGACGATTCGATCAATTCGGGTCGCTGCGGCCGACGACGGGTTGCAGGGCGAGCTCCATCTGCGCGCCGTCGAGGCCGCTGCGCAACGGCTCGCCCGATGGCGGCAGCGCGCGCAGGGCGATGCGCTTCAGGCGCAGGCTGTTGGTCAGCACGAAGACGCTGGAGAGTCCCATCGCCGCGCCGGCGAGCACCGGATTGAGCAGCCATCCCGTGAGCGGGTACAGCGCGCCGGCAGCGACCGGAATCAGGGCCACGTTGTAGAAGAACGCCCAGAACAGATTCATGCGGATGGTGCGCAAGGTCTGGCGCGCGACCGCAAGCGCCGCGGGCACGCTCTGCGCCTCGCTGTTCATGATCGTGATGTCGGCGGTCTCGATCGCGACGTCGGTGCCGCTGCCCATCGCCAGCCCGACGTCGGCCCGCGCGAGCGCCGGCGCGTCGTTGATGCCGTCGCCGACGAACGCCGTCTTGCCCGCCTGCTGCTGGATCTGCGCGACCGCCTGCGCCTTGCCCGCGGGGAGCACTTCGGCCAGCACGTGGTCGATACCGAGCTGGCGCGCGATCGCCTGCGCGGTGTGGCGGTTGTCGCCGGTGATCATGGCGACCTGTATTCCCATCGCGTGCAGCGCGGCGATCGCCTCCCGCGCGCCGGGCTTGACCGGGTCGGATACGGCAAGCGCCGCCGCCAGCCGGCCGTCGATGGCGGCATAAAGCGGGGTCTTCGCCTCATCGGCCAGACGCCTCGCGACCTCGGCGAAGGCGCCCACGTCCAGGCCGAGCTTGAGCATGTAGCGATCCGCGCCCACGTGCACCCGGCGGCCCTTGACCGTTGCCTCGACGCCGAAGCCCGGCACCGCCTCGAAGCTTTCCGCTTCGGCAACCTCGAGGCCGCGTTCGCGCGCCGACTTGACGATGGCTTGCGCGACAGGATGCTCGCTTGCGGCTTCCGCCGCGGCGATCAAGGCGCGCGCCTCGGCTTCGTCGACGCCATCGACGACGACGAGATCCGTGAGCTCCGGCCTGCCTCGGGTGAGCGTGCCGGTCTTGTCGAGCGCGACTGCCTTCACGTGGCTCAGGGTCTCGAGCGCCTCGCCGCGGCGAAAGAGCACGCCGAGCTCGGCCGCGCGTCCCGTGCCGACCATCACCGCCGCGGGCGTCGCGAGCCCCATGGCGCAGGGGCAGGCGATCACCAGCACCGCGACGGCGTTCACCAGCGCGAAGGTCAGGGCGGGCGCCGGGCCGAACACCAGCCAGATGCCGGCGGTGAGGGCGGCGATGACGAGCACGATCGGCGTGAACACCGCGACCACGCGGTCGGCGAGGGACTGGATGGGAAGCTTGGCGCTCTGCGCGCCCTGCACGAGGCGGATGATCTGCGCGAGCACGGTATCGGCGCCCACCGCCTCCGCCCTGAACCGGAAGGCGCCGTTCTGGTTGAGGGTCGCGCCGATCACCTTGTCGCCCGGCTGCTTGGCGACCGGAATCGGCTCGCCGGTGATCATCGACTCGTCCACGTAGCTCGCGCCGCTCGCGATCGTGCCGTCGACCGGAATTTTCTCTCCGGGCCTGACCAGCACCACCTCGCCGATCTGCACCGCGTCGATGGGGACCTCCACTTCCTTGCCGTCGCGCAGCACGCGTGCGGTGCGCGCCTTGAGGCCGAGCAGCTTGCGGATCGCGTCGCTCGCGCGCCCCTTGGCCACGGCCTCCAGGAACTTGCCGAGAAATACCAGCGTGATGACGACCGCCGCGGCTTCGTAATAGGTATGGCGGGCGTTTTCAGGCAGCAGCTGCGGCGCGAAGGTCACCACCAGGCTGTAGAGGTAGGCGGCGCCCGTCCCGGTCATCACCAGGCTGTTCATGTCCGGGCTCCAGTGACGGTAGGCCTTCCACCCGGCGACGAAGAAGCGCCTTCCGGGCCAGATCATCACCGGCGTCGCGAGCGCGAACAGCACCAGGTTGAGCAGCGGCTCGCGCAAGCCGAACGACTCGAGCCAGGCGTGGAACGGCGCGTAGTACATGCCCATCGCCAGCACGGCGAGCGGGATGCTGAGCGCGGCGCCGACCAAGAGCTCGCCGCGCATGCGAGCGAGCTCGCGCGCCCTTTGCGCCTCGCCCGCATCCGCGTCCTTCGCCGGTTGCGCCGGCACTTCATATCCCGCCTCGGCGATCCGGCGGCGAAACTCGGCGAGACCGGTGCTCGCGGGCAGATAGCGCACGTGCGCGCTCTCGGAGGCGAGGTTGACGCGCGCCTCGACCACGCCGGGCAGGCCGGCGAGGGTTCGCTCCACGCGGCCGACGCAGCTCGCGCAGGTCATGCCGCGCACCTGGAATTCGATTTCTTCCACGACCGGCGTGTATCCGGCCTCGGCAATGGACTTCGCGATCCCCGGGGCCTGCACGACCCCGGCGTCGTACTCGACCTGCGCGCTTTCGGCGGCCAGGTTGACGCGCGCCGCGGCCACGCCGGGCAGCGCTTTCAGGGCGCGCTCCACGCGCCCTGCGCACGCAGCGCAGGTCATGCCGCCGATACCGATCACGAGGCTTGCCATGGAGGTGCATCCTACCCCATGGGGGTGGGTGTTGTCAAATCCATCTTTATAGGGTAATATTGCGGCCATCTTAACGACCCTACCCATCAGGGGTGGATAAAGGAGGCTGTCATGGCGGTAACATTGCAGGTCGGCGGTATGACGTGCGAGCACTGCGTGCGGGCGGTGACCAAATCGCTTCAGGCGGTACCCGGCGTGGACAACGTTTCGGTCAACCTCGCAGGCGGGCGCGCACAGGTGGAAGGCGCGGCCGACCCGCAGGCGCTGGTCAGCGCGATCAAGAAAGAGGGCTACGAGGCGAGCGTGGTGGGTTCGCAATGAACCACGCGGAAAAGCACGAGCATGCCCACCTCCATGGTGACGGCAGGCTATGCATGCCCGAGGCGGCGCGCGCCGTGGTCTCGCGCAGGCTCGCCATCGCCAAGGGTCATCTGGAGAGCATCCTGCAGGCGCTGCAGAAGCACGATGCCTATTGCGTGGACGTGCTGCGCCAGATCAGGGCCGTCGAAGGCGCGCTGCAGAAGGCCGGCCAGATCACCCTCGAGAGCCACTTGCGCGCGCACGTGGCGACCGCTGCCGAGCGCGGCGACACGGAAACGATCGTCGAGGAACTGATGGACGCGCTGCGTTACCGTTGAGCGGTACCAAAGGAGGCTATCACCATGCTTTGCTGCGTAGGTCTGCTTGGTGGTCTGGCGGTCGGTCAGTACCTGGGCGGACCCTGGACCGTGGTTGCTCCAGCAGCAGGTTTTGCGATTGGGCTGGTGGCGGACATGAAATTCATGCACGGACATCATCACAAGGACGATCACCAGCCACCGCCGCGCGATGCGGAGCCCCTGGCGAAGACTGACAAACTCGCAAAAGGAGTTTGATCATGTCCGGAAGCTATACGTTCGGCAAGACGCTCGAGATGGGATTCGAGCGCGCGCTCGAGCGCGTGACGCAGGAACTCGCCAAGGAGGGATTCGGCGTGCTCACCGAAATCGATGTCGCGGGAACGCTCAAGAAGAAGCTCGGCAAGGACATGCCGCCGTACCGGATCCTCGGCGCGTGCAATCCGCAGTTCGCGCATCGCGCGATCGAGGCCGAGCCGCAGATCGGCGCGCTCCTGCCGTGCAATGTCGTGGTGCGCCAGGACGGCGCGGGCAGGACGCTCGTCGAGATCATGGACCCGCGTGCCGTGCTGCGGCTGGTCGATCGTGCCGAGATCGCGGAAATCGCCGGTGAGGTGCGCAAGAGGCTCGAGCGCGTGCTTTCAGCCGTGTGATCGACGACTATCGCAGGAACCCGGGACCGTCGGACTGGTCCCAGAAGAACCTCTATGGTTGACGGTTTCGCGCCAACGCGGCTAGTCTGCACACTGTGAGCGTTCTGTTCCGCCATGCCTTGGCCACACTAATCGCGGTGGTGCTTGCCGCCGCGCCGCTGGCGAACGCCGTGGGGGCGGCGACGAGTGCAGATTGCGTCGCGGCATCTGCAGGCTCCGCCGCCGAATGCTGCGGCGACCTATCGCCGACGGGTGCCTGCGCTGCGGCGTGCACCATGGGCGGCTCGGCATGCATGGCGCCCGCGCTTCCGGGGGCCGCGCTGCGGATCAGGCTGGACGCGCCCGCGTGGCTGCCTTCTGTTTCTCCGCTGTCGGTCGCGTCCGCGCCCGATACCGCGCCGCCGAAATCGCTCGCCTGATCGGGCCGGTCGGCTGACCGGGATGCGCGGCCGTGGCCGCGCGTATGCTTCCATCATCGGGACAATCTTCGGCAGGAAGGCGATGCAGCTGTTCGTCGTTCAGGAGTCACCAGGCCGCGCGCTTGCGCTGCCC
>JBFLYF010000449.1:0-2053 GCA_040756795.1 Pseudomonadota bacterium | reverse complement strand
GGAAGGCGCAGGCCGCGGGCGCATCGCGCGCCTTCTGCCGCGAGCATTTCCTCTCCTACCCGCGCCTGCGCGAGTGGCGCGACGTGCACCGCCAGCTCGCGCAAACCGTCGACGAGCTGGGCTGGAAGCGCTCGAGCGTCGACCCCGCGAAACCCGAGGGCAGCCGCGCCATCCACCGCGCGCTGCTCGCGGGGCTGCTCGGCAACGTCGGCGTGAAGGACGAGGCCGAGGGACATTACGACGGCGCGCGCGGCATCAAGTTCTGGATCCATCCGGGCTCGGGAACGAAAAAGCCCGGCAAGTGGATTCTCGCCGCGGAGCTCGTGGAAACCACGCGCCTTTACGCGCGCACGGTGGCGAGCATCGACCCGAAATGGGTCGAGGAAGTCGGCGCCCACGTCCTCAAGCGCCACGCCGAGCGGCCGCACTGGGAGAAATCGCGCGCCCAGGTGGTGGCGATCGAGCGCGGCACGCTCTACGGACTGCCGGTCTACGCCGACCGGCGCGTGGGCGTGCGCGACGCGGGCGTCGCGCGCCCCATCTTCCTGCGCTCGGCGCTGGTCGAGGGGGACTACGAGACGCGCGCGCCTTTTTTCGCGCACAACCGGCGCCTCGTGCACGAGATCGAGCGCCTGGAGCACAAGTCGCGCCGCCCGGACATCCTGGTGGACGACGAGCTGATCACCGCGTTCTACGACGCGCGCGTGCCGCAGGACATCGCGAGCGGCGCCGACTTCGAGAAGTGGAGGAAAGAGGCCGAGCGCGCCCAGCCGAAGCTGCTTTTCCTGCGGCGCGAGGACCTCATGCGCCACGAAGCGGCCGGCATCACGACCGAGAACTTCCCGCACGAGGTGCAGCTCGGCGCGAACCGCTTCGCGCTCGAGTACCACTTCGAGCCGGGCTCGGCGAAGGACGGCGTCACGCTCACGGTGCCGGTTGCGCTCCTCAACCAGGTCCCCGAGGCGCGCTGCGAGTGGCTGGTGCCCGGGCTCCTGAAGGAGAAGGTGCAGGCGCTCGCCAGGGGCATGCCGCAGCGCCTGCGCGCGAAGCTCGGGCCGCTCGGCGAGTTCGCCCAGGGCTTTGCCGCGCAGGTGCCGCCCTCGGATGCGCCGCTCGCGGCGGCGCTCGCGCGCCACATCCGCGAGCGCTTCAACCTGGAGGTGCCCGCCGACGCCTTCCGTCCCGACTCGGCGCCGCCGCACCTGCGCATGAACTTCCGCGTGCTCGACGAGAACGGCCGCCACCTCGGAATGGGCAGGAACCTGCAGGAGTTGAAGGGCGAGTTCGGCGCGCGCACGCAGAAGATTTTCGCGGATGAAAGCCTGGACAAGTACACGGGCTGGACATTCGGCGATCTGGACGAGGTCATGGAGATCCGCCGCGCCGGGCAGACGCTCATCGGCTATCCCGCCGTCGCCGACGCCGGCGACGCGGTCACGCTGCAGGTCTTCGATTCGCCGGAAAAGGCGCGCGCGACGCACCGCGCGGGCGTGCTGCGCCTGCTGCGCATCGCGTTCCGCGATCGCGTGCGCGACCTGGAGCGCTCGCTCGCGAAGAACATGGCGCTCGCGAGCTTGAAAGACGACCTCGTAAGCGCCGCGCTCGAGCGCACTGTTCTTGCCGAGGGGCTGCCCCTGCGGCAGGCGGACTTCGCGCGCCGGGTGGCCGAGGGCCGCGGCCGCCTGAGCCTCATCGCGCAGGAGCTGGAGCGGATGGCGGCAACGATTCTTGCCGAGCGCGCGCAGCTGGAGAAGCGCATCGCCGGCCTGCAGAAGGCCTTTCCGGCGCCGGCCGAGGACGTGCGCGCCCAGCTCTCTCGTCTGCTCGCGCCCGGTTTCCTCGCGCGCACGCCCTGGGAGCGGCTGCAGCATCTGCCGCGCTACCTCAAGGCGGCTGCGCTGCGGCTGGAGAAGCTGCGTGGCGATCCGGCACGCGACGCGGCGCGCGCCGCGGAGCTCGCGCCGCTCGAGCAGGCGTTTCGCCGCGAGGCCGCGGCGCGCGCGCGCCCCCGCAGGCGGCCGGCGCAGCTGGCGCCGTTCGGCTGGCTGCGGGA
>JBFLYF010000448.1:0-2054 GCA_040756795.1 Pseudomonadota bacterium | reverse complement strand
AGGCGACCTGTTCGCCACGGATCTGGCCGAAGCGACGGTGGTCGCGCTGTATCTCGCGCCGAACTTCAACCTGAAGCTGCGCCCGGCGCTGCTCGCGCTCAGGCCCGGCACGCGCATCGTGTCGCACTCCTCCGACATGGGGGACTGGCGGCCCGACCGCAAGACCTCGATCCGCAAGGACGTGCTGCTGTGGATCGTGCCGGCGGGCGTCGCGGGGCGCTGGCGCGCGGAGCTCGGAAGCGCGAAGCGCGGCCTCGAGCTCGAGTTCACGCAGCGCTACCAGGAGCTGCGGGCGAGCGCGCGGCTCGAGGGTGCGCCGGTCGAGGCCTGGGAGGCTCGCCTCGAAGGCGAGCGGCTGAGCTTCGTGCTCGTAGAGGGCGAGGCGGCGCTCTACTTCGAGGGACGCGTGCGCGGCAGCGTCATCGAGGGCAGGTTCGCGCGCGGCGCGGGCAATGCGCGCCGCATTGAAAGCTGGCGCGCCGAGCGCTCGGTTCGCTAGCTCGGCCCTCGGGGTCAGCTCTGCTTCAAGACGTGATGGATGACCTCGGCGAGCTGGTTCTTGCTGTAGGGCTTGGTGATGTAGCCGTCGGCGCCGAGCGCGAGCCCGTTGCGGATGTCGGTCAGCTCGGTCTTCGCCGTGAGCAGCACGATCGGGAGCGTGGAGAATTCCGGCCGCCCGCGCAGCTGGGCGAGGATGTCGAAGCCGTTGCCGTCCGGAAGCATCACGTCGAGAAGCAGCAGGTCGGGCCGCGCCTGCTGGCGCAGGTAGCGCGAGAGCGCCTTGGCGCGATCCACGCCGTGCACCTGATAGCCCGCCATCGTCAGGCGCAGCTCCGCGAGCGCCGCCTGGTCGGGGTCGTCCTCGACCAGCAGGATCACCGTCTCGGCCCGTTTCTTGGTGACCGGCTTCAGGTTCACGATCCGATCGCCCGAAAGGAACGAGCCGGAGCGCAGCAGCGTCGCGCCCGCGATCACGGTGCTCTTGACGAGGCGCTTGCGGTCTTCGTCGGAAAGCGGCGGCAGAAGCGGCAGGGCCGCGCCGCTGAAAGTGATCGCGTCCAGGTCGCCCGCCTCGTGCGACTCGACCATTTTCAGCTCCTCGAGCTCCTTCAGCCACTCGTCGATCAGCTGGTCGGGGAAGCGGCGCAGCCGCCCGCGCAGCACCTCGATATGGCCGCCGACCTCGATCATGGCGAGCAGCCGCCGGTAGTCGGAGGGAAAATCCACCTCGAAGGGGAAATCGGTCTCGCCGACGGGAGCCGAGGACAGGGCTTCCTGTCCCGCGGCGGTGAGCGAATAGACGAGGGGCCTGGCCGACATACGCCGCATTGTGCCTAACGCGACCGGCCGGTGTCTTTCCTGACGTTCCCTGACGTTACTTGGTCGGCGGCACGTAGCCCGAGGCGACGTCGGCGCCGTCGCCGAAGAAATGCCGCTCCATCTGCTCGGCGAGGTACTTGCGCGCGCGCGCGTCGGCCAGGTTCAGCCGGTTCTCGTTGACCAGCATGGTCTGATGCCGCAGCCACTGCTGCCAGGCTTCCTTCGACACGTTCTCGAAGATGCGCTTGCCGAGCTCGCCCGGGTAGGGCGGGAAATCGAGCCCCTCGGCCTCGCGGCCGAGCTTGACGCACTTGACGGTTCTGGCCATCGCTAGGGACGCTTGATGAACACCTTGGAGCCGCGTTTCCAATTATAGAGCGCCTGGCGCTTCTGCGGCAGCACCGAAACGGCGGCTTCCCTGAAGCCCTGGGCGAGGAACCAGTGCTGCGCGCGCGTGGTGAGCGCGAACAGGCGCCGCAGCTTCAGCTCCCGCGCGCGCGCCTCGCAGGCGCGCAGCAGGCGCTCGCCGTAGCCGGCGTCGCGGTACTCGGGCGCGACCGCGAGGCAGGCGAGCTCGGCGCCGCGCTCCTCGGGCCAGGGGTAGAGCGCCCCGCAGGCGAGGATCGCGCCGTCGTGCTCGATCACCTGGAAGTTGCCGATCTCGCGCTCGAGGCGCTCGCGGCCGCGCTTCACCAGCGTGCCGTCGGCTTCCAGCGGCTCGATCAGCGCGAGGA
>JBFLYF010000447.1:0-2067 GCA_040756795.1 Pseudomonadota bacterium | reverse complement strand
GCTCGGCGGCGCGAGCGGCGGCTGCGTAGTGGGCTTGTCCATGCTCGGCGCCTCGGGCAGCGACGCTGCCCCGGTCCGGGATACCAGCCCCAGCCCGAGCACGCCTGCGGCCGCGCCTCGAATAAAGCTTCTGCGGGTCGTCATGTCGATCATCCTCAATGTTGCTCAGCGCCCTCAGGCGCCCTGGCGGCGGTCCTTGCGAGCGAGGGGGCGCCACCGGTCGAACCGGCGGTGAGTGCGGCCTGGAGCGCGCTCTCGGCGAGCCAGAAGTCGCGCAGCGCTTCGATCGAGGCGTTGACGCTCGCCATCGTCTGTCGCGCGTCCGCGATCAGCTCGAATACGCCGATCAGCATGCCGTTGTAGCGCAGCAGGTTCTCCTCCGAGATTTGCCTTCGCAGCGGCACGATCTCGTCGCGGTAGCGGCTCGCGAGCTGGTAGGCGGTGCGATAGGCGTGGTAGGTCTCGCGCACCTCGGAACGCGCGTTCACCGCCACCTGCGCCGCGCGGTTCACCGCTTGCATGTACTGGTGCTGGGCGCGCGCAAGGCGCGCGTCGCCCGTATCGAAGATCGGCAGCCGCAGCTCCAGCTCCCAGCCCTTTTGCGCCGGCTCGCCGGTCGCGCTGTTGTGTTGCCAGCCGATCTCGAGCACGTTGACGAAGCGCGTCGCCTCGGTAAGACCGAGCGAGGCGGCGAGCGCCTCGGCCTCGTGCTTGGCCGCGCGCACGTCGAGCCGTTCGCGCAGCGCCGTCGCCTCCATCTCGCGCGCCTCGCGCGGCGCCTTCGGCAGCTCCGGCAGACGCTCGGCGAGCTTGAACGCCGTATCCTCGCCCGCGAGGCCCAGCACGCGCACCAGCCGCTCGCGCGCGGCGAGCGCGCCCTGACGCGCGCGCGCGAGCTCCGCCCCCGCCTCGGCGAGAAAGGTCTGTTCGCGCAAGCGCTGCAGCTTGGGCACGTTGCCGATTCGCGCCATGCGCTCGCTAAGCTCGGCGCTCGCCTCGGCGGCCATCTGCGCCTGCTCGAAGTATTTCTCCGCCTCGCGCGCCGCAACCGCCTCGAACCAGGCACGGCGAGCCTCGGCGGCGAGGCGCAGCGCCTCGCCCGCGGCGCCGAGCTTGGCGCGCTCGAGCCGCTGGGAGGCGATCTCGCTGCGGCGCGGCAACGTGAACAGGTCGATCAGGCTGAAGACGAGCTTGCGCTCGATCTCGAGCACGTCGCCCCGCTCAAGGCGTGCGTAGCTGAAGCCCGGGTTGATCCAGCGGCCCGCCTGCACGCGTTCGGCCTCCGAGATTCCCACCTCGGCGAAGGCCGCCTGCAGGCCGCGGTTGTTGAGCAAGGCAACCGCCACCGCCTGTTCGGGCCCGAGCGGCTCGGCGAGCAGGCGCTTCACCTCCCGCGCTGTGCTCTGCGCGTCGGCATCGTTGCGGATCCAGCGCGCCTCGGCGCCGGAGCGTTCCTTGACGGCTACGCCGATCCCCCCGAAGCCGCCGTCCTCCGAGAACGTAGCGCAGCCCGCCAGGGCCGACGCGACCAGCGCGAGCGATGCAACTGCAATCGTTTTCATGACTCTCCACACCTCTATCCGCGCACGCGAGCGGCGTGCGATTACCGCGCGCGATCCGCGCGCGACCGCGACTTCCGGATCTAGAGAGCGAGAGGGGGCCGGTCGAGCCGGTCGGGGTGGAACTCGGGGGGCGTGGAGAGCGCATGCACCGCGACTCCACGATCGGGCGGAAGCTGCGAATAGATCGCCGATGCGGCAGAGATCGACGCCGCCGCGCAGCAGGAGACGCACGGCGCGCAATGGCCGGCGCCTTTCCCGGTGTCGGAGTGCGAGTGCTCGGCCGGTGCGGCATCGCCGCCCGTCTGCTGCGCGTGATACGCGTGCGCCGCGGATTGCGCCTGCGCGGCGCTCGCCTCGTGGTGCCCGACCGCCATGCACATGCGCGCGCTCACCGCGGCGAGCCCCTGGGCGGGCACCGCGATCGATATCGCAAGCGCAAACAGCAGCCGGGCGAGCTTCCTTGTCATGGATCAAATCTTAACCCAGGTCCGGCCTTCGACGCGCG
>JBFLYF010000446.1:0-2073 GCA_040756795.1 Pseudomonadota bacterium | reverse complement strand
TGCAGGCCTGGTTCGCGCGCAGCTTCCCCGCGGCCAAGGTGTATCGCCTGTTCGCGCTCTCCAACCTCGCCTCGCTCGCCGCGCTGGTCGCTTACCCGCCGCTCATCGAGCCCGCGATCTCGCTCGAATGGCAGTCCTACGCCTGGAGCGCGTCCTATGCGGTCTTCGTCGCGCTTTGCATCGGGTCGGCATGGATCGCCGCAAGGCACTCCGCCTCGCCCGTGCCTGAAAAAGCTTCTGAAGGCGAGAACGAAAGCAGACCGGCCCCGGGCGACCATGTTCTCTGGCTCGCGCTCTCCGCGCTCGGCTCGCTGCTGCTGCTCGCGGTGACCAATCACATCACCCAGAACATCGCCTCGGTGCCGTTCGTCTGGATCCTGCCGCTCGCGCTGTACCTGCTGTCCTTCATCCTGGTGTTCGACCTCGGCGCCGGGCGCGGCCGCAGCGGCTGGTACTCGCGGCTCTGGGGGCTGCCGGCGCTGTTCGCGCTGCTCGCCGCGATGGCCTACGCGCTGTACGAGAACCTCGGCGTGATGCGGATCTCCTACAACATCGCGCTGTACTGCGCGGGGCTGTTCGTCGCCTGCATGTTCAGCCACGGCGAGCTCGCCGCGCTCAGGCCCGCGCCGCGCTACCTGACGCGCTTCTACCTGATGGTGTCCCTCGGCGGCGCCGCGGGCGGCCTGTTCGTGGGGATGATCGCGCCGCGCGTCTTCAACCTGTTCGTCGAGCTGCCGATCGCGCTCGCGCTCGCCGGCGCGCTCGCGTTCCTGCTCACCTTGCGCGACGCGCCGGGCGCCGGGTCGCGCGCGCTCGGGTATGCGTGGCCGGCGCTCGCATTCCTCGTCACGGGGGCGGTCCTCTGGTACTCGCTCGAGTACGTTCGCTACATCCGCAGCGACGCGCTGCTCATGACGCGCAACTTCTACGGCACGCTGCGCGTCAAGGAGTACGAGCGCGGCAACGAGGCGCAGCCGACGCGCGCGCTGATGCACGGCGTGATCAACCACGGCTGGCAGTTCGTCGACCCCGAGCTGCGCATGCAGCCGATCAGCTATTTCGGCCCGGGCTCGGGCATCGCGCGCGCCCTGCAGTACTACGACGGGCGGCCGCGCCGCGTCGGCATCGTGGGGCTCGGGGTGGGCTCGTTCACCGCCTGGGGCCGCCCCGGCGACTACTTCCGCATCTACGAGCTCGACCCGGACGTGGTGCGCATCGCGCGCGAGCAGTTCTGGTACCTGCGGGAATCGCAGGCGAGGATCGACATCGTCACCGGCGACGGGCGCCTCAGCCTCGAGCGCGACCCGCCGCAGCGCTTCGACCTGCTGTCGGTCGACGCCTTCTCGAGCGGCTCGATCCCGATCCACCTGCTGACGCGCGAGGCGCTGCGCGCCTACCGGCGCCACCTCGCGCCCGGCGGCGTGATCGTCTACAACGTCACCAACCGCTTCGTGCAGCTCGCGCCGCTGCTCAAGCTCGTCGCGGAGGCCGAGGGCATGAAGGTGCTGCTGCTCGGCGACAGCCCGGAGGACGAAAAGTACTCGGGCACCGAGTACGTGCTGGTCACCGAGAACGAGCAGCTGCTCGCCGACAAGCGCTTCGACGACGCCGGGGAGATCAAGCCGATCCCGGGGCTGGTGCCCTGGACCGACGGCTTCAACAACCTGTTCAGGGTGGTGCGCTAGGAAGGGAGTAACCGGGAAACCCGGGTTTCCCTGTTCCGGGCCGGCGCGCTACTCCGGCAGGTCGTCGAGCGCGTCCTGCAGGTGCGAGACGTCGGCCCACTGCAACAGCCGCCAGCCCTCCGGCGCCGCCGCGACCCGGTTGATGCCGCAGTTCGGGATGCCGAAGTCGCGCGGCGCCGAGAGCGGCATGCCGGTGACGAAGCGGTAGAGCTTGTCGAGCACGCCGCCGTGGGTGACCACCAGGACGCTTTGGCCGGGATGGGCCTCCGCGATCGCCTTCAGTATCCCGATCGATCTCCGGGAGAAGGCTTCCAGGCTCTCCCCGGTCCGGAAGTCGTACGCCGGCTCGCGCCGCTCGAAGCGCGCGTAGTCCTCCGGGTAGCGCGCC
>JBFLYF010000445.1:0-2079 GCA_040756795.1 Pseudomonadota bacterium | reverse complement strand
AGCTCGGGCAGCAGCGCCTCGAGGCACTGCTCGCGGCGGATGGCGCGCATCGCGTCCAGCGCCACGATGTTCGAGGTGCCCTCCCAGATCGAGCCGAGGTGCGCGTCGCGCACCAGGCGCGGGTCGGACCATTCCTCGGTGTAGCCCACGCCGCCGCGCACCTCCATGGCGTCTCCGGTGACGCGGCGCGCGTCGCGGCAGGCGCGGAACTTGATGAGCGGCGTGAGCAGCCGCACGCGGCGCCGGGCTTGTTCATCACCCGCATCTGCCTTTTCGAGCTCTTCTGAAACAAAAAACAGGATAGAACGGGCGGCTTCCGCGGGCAGCATCAGCTTGAGGAGCTGGCGCCGCATCAGCGGCAGCTCGATCAGCCGGGCGCCGAAGGCGCTGCGGTTGCGCGCCACGAACAGCGCCTCGGTGAGCGCGCGGCGCATCATGCCGGCGGCGCGCATGCCATTGGAGAGCCGTGCCAGGTTGATCATGTCGGTCATCTGCTTGAAGCCCTGCCCGGGGTCGCCCACCATCCAGGCGAGCGCGCCCTCGAGCGCGATCTCGCCGCTCGCCATGTCGCGCGTGCCGAGCTTGTCCTTCAGCCGCACGATGCGGTAGCGGTTCGCCGAGCCGTCGGGAAGCGTGCGCGGCAGCAGGAACAGCGACAACCCGCGCGTGCCCTCGGGCGCGCCCTCGGGACGCGCGAGCACGAGGGCGAGACCCGCGTCGGCGTTGGAGCAGAACCACTTCTCGCCGTAAAGGCGCCACTCGTCGTTTTGCCGTTTTGCAGAAGCGCAAATCGAACCAACGTCCGACCCGGCCTTCTGCTCGGTGATGAACATCGCGCCCTGCACCAGGCTGTCCATGTCCTGCGAGGTGAGGCCCGGCAGGTAGCGCGCCACCAGCGCCGGGTCGGCGAACCTGCGGATCGTGCGCGTGAGCGAATCGGTCATCGACAGCGGGCAGCAGGCGCCGAACTCGGCCTGCACGTAGAGGAAGCTCAGCGCGTACTTGGCGAGCGGCGGCAGCGGCTCCGGCCAGCCGAGCACGCCGCCGCGGTGCGACATCGCGGCAAGACCGTACTTCGCGAAGGCAAATTGCTCCAGCTTCTTGTACGAGGTGTGTTTTTCAATAGCCTGATCCTTGAGAACAGGCGGGTTGCGGTCGGCCTCCAGCGCCAGCTCGTCCAGCTCGCCGCCCGCGAGTTGCCCGAGCTCCTGGAAATGCGGCAGCAGGTGGGCGAAGAGCTTCGGCTCGAGGTGCAGCTCGAGCAGGCCGCGGAACGAAGGGTCGGCCGCGAACAGGTCGAGCCCCCGGGACTCCGGCACCCCTTCGGGGGCACGCGCGCTGGGAGGCGAGGGGGGCATCGGCCCTAGCGGCGCTTGAGGAAGCGCTCGAAGCCGTCGTCGGCGCCCAGCACCCAGGTGCCGAACTCGTCCAGCACGTCGTCGGTGAGCTCCTCGGGCGCGAGGTGCAGGCGCACCGGGCCGGTGTGCCGGACGTTGACCATCTCGACGAGGATGGCGGGCTCGTCGTAATCGCCGCGGAACACCGCCTGGCAGGGGAACGGCCCGCTCAGCAGGAGCGTCGCGTTGACGAGCTGGCCGAAGTCGTTCTTCTTCATGCTGATCTCGTACTTGATGCCCATCGCGTGCAGCCGCTGCTCCATCGGCGCGAGCTGCGCCGCCGAGACCTCGAGCTTCGCCGGCCTGGGGAAGCTCACCTTGTACTTGAAGGTGACGAAGTCGGCGCGCGACACGCCGTGCAGGTCGCGCGAGCGGATGTCGGTGAAGCCGTCGCCGAGGATCATGCCGGGCAGGTCGCCGAAGAACATCACGCCCTGCTTGCCCTCCGAGACCGGGTGCGCGTCGTTCAGCATGGTGGCGAACTCGGAAAGGTAGCGGAACGCGGCCTGCAGGCGCGCCTCGACGCGCCGGGCGGACTCGGAGGTGCGGATGCGCGTGTCCGCGGCCGCCTTGTCGGCGACCTTCTTCTTCAGCAGGTCGAGCGCCGCGGTGCGCTTCTTCGCCCCGCCCGCGCCGGCGGCCGCCTCCTGCTGGCGCTCGAACTCCTGGCGGCGCCGCTCCT
>JBFLYF010000444.1:0-2089 GCA_040756795.1 Pseudomonadota bacterium | reverse complement strand
TTCGGCATGGCCAGCTTCATCACGCCCTGGTTCACCGCCACCACGGTCATCCTGCCGCCGCAGCAGCAGCAGAGCTCGGCGGCGTCGGCGATCTCGCAGCTCGGCGCGCTCGCGGGGTTGGCCGGCGGCCTGGTCAACGTGAAGAGCCCGGCGGATCAGTACGTCGCCCTCATGCAGAGCACCACGGTCAGCGACCGACTGATCGACCAGTTCAAGCTGCAGAGCGTGTACGAGAAGGAGTTCCGCCAGGACACGCGCAAGAGGCTGCGCGAGAACGTGCGCATCAGCACGGGCAAGAAGGACGGCCTGATCACGGTTGAGGTGGACGATCACGACCCCCAGCGCGCTGCCGCGATCGCGAACGCCTACGTCGAGGAGCTGCGCCAGATGACGAACGCTCTGGCGGTCTCGGAGGCGCAGCAGCGGCGCATGTTCTTCGAGCAGCAACTCGCGCAGACCAAGGAGCGGCTGGCCAAGGCCCAGTCCGCTCTCGAAGAGAGCGGCATCAACCAGGGGGCACTGAAGGTCGAGCCCAAGACCGCGGCCGAGAACTATGCGCGGCTGCGCGCCCAGGCCACTGCGGCAGAGGTGCGCCTGCAGACGCTGCGCCGCATGCTGGCGGAGAACACGCCGGAGGTGATGCAGCAGCAGGCCGCGCTCAACGCCCTGCGCGAGCAGGTGTCCCGCGCCGAGCGGCAGGATGCAGGGCGAGGCGGCTCCGATTACGTCGACCGCTACCGCGAGTTCAAGTACCAGGAGGCGCTCTTCGAGATCTTCGTCAAGCAGTACGAGCTGGCGAAGGTCGACGAGAGCCGCGAGGGTGCGCTGATCCAGGTGGTGGACATCGCACAGGCCCCGGAGAAGAAGGCAGGCCCCAGGCGCGGCCCCATCACCCTCACGGCGCTGCTGGCGGGCCTGCTCGCGGCGTGCGTGTACGTCGTCGGCGCCGGCGCCATGGCGCGGCGCGGCGCTCCGCAGGGCGCGGCCTGAAACGGCGCCGCACGATCGCCGCGAATCCGCTCGCGTGAGGTCCATCGAGATGAATCGCAAGGGCATCATCCTCGCCGGCGGCTCCGGCACGCGGCTGCACCCCGCCACGCTGGCCATGAGCAAGCAGTTGCTGCCGGTGTACGACAAGCCGATGGTGTACTACCCGCTGTCGACGCTGATGCTCGCCGGCATTCGCGAGATCTTGCTCATCAGCACGCCGCAGGACACGCCGCGCTTCGCGGCGCTGCTCGGTGACGGCGCCCAGTGGGGCCTGGACATCCGCTATTGCGTGCAGCCCAGCCCCGACGGCCTGGCCCAGGCCTTCCTGCTCGGCCGCGACTTCATCGGCGGGCAGCCGAGCGCGCTGGTGCTGGGCGACAACATCTTCTACGGCCACGACTTCCAGCGCCTGCTCCTGAGCGCGGCGGGGCGCGACTCGGGTGCGACGGTGTTCGCCTACCACGTGACCGACCCGGAGCGCTACGGCGTGGTGGAGTTCGGTCCCGACCGGCGCGCCCTGAGCATCGAGGAGAAGCCGAAGTCGCCCAAGAGCGGCTACGCCGTCACCGGGTTGTATTTCTACGACGCGCAGGTGTGCGACATCGCTGCCGGCATCCGGCCCTCGGCGCGCGGCGAGCTCGAGATCACCGACGTCAACGCGCGCTACCTGGCGCAAGGCCAGCTCGATGTCGAGATCATGGGGCGGGGCTACGCCTGGCTGGACACCGGCACGCACGACAGCCTGCTGGAGGCCGGCCAGTTCATCGCCACGCTGGAGAAGCGCCAAGGCCTGAAGGTGGCCTGCCCCGAGGAGATCGCCTGGCGCTCGGGCTGGATCACGGCGGAACAGCTGCAGGCGCTCGCGCAGCCCATGCTGAAGAACGGTTACGGACAGTACCTGGCCCGGCTGCTTCGGGAACGCGTGTACTGATGAAGGTGACCCCCACGGCCGTGACGGGCGTGCTGATCCTCGAGCCGGCGGTGTTCGGCGACGCGCGCGGCTTCTTCCTGGAGAGCTTCAACCAGAAGGCCTTCGACGCGACCGTGGGACATCATGTCGAGTTCGTGCAGGACAACCATTCGCGTTCGGCGCGCGGGG
>JBFLYF010000443.1:0-2108 GCA_040756795.1 Pseudomonadota bacterium | reverse complement strand
CGTCGGTGTACTGTCCCGCGCCGGTGAGGAAGCGGTAGTCTTCCTTCCGCTGGATGCGGGCGCCGATCAGGGGTGCGCTCATGGCGGTCTCCTACCTTGCGCCGGCCATCGCCTTGGCACCGGCGGCGATCGCCTTGACGATGTTGTGATAGCCCGTGCAGCGGCACAGGTTGCCCTCGAGCGCCTCGCGGATCTCGGCTTCGCTCGGATTCGGATGGCTCTTCGCGAAGTCGATCGCGTTCATCACCATGCCCGGGGTGCAGAAGCCGCATTGCAGGCCGTGATGCTCCTTGAACGCGGCCTGCATCGGGTGCAGCGTCCCGTCCGCCTTCGCCACGCCCTCGATCGTGGTGATGTCCGCGCCCTCGGCCTGCATGGCGAGGATCGAGCAGGATTTCACGGCCTTGCCGTTCATGCTGACGGTGCAGGCGCCGCACTGGGCGGTGTCGCAGCCGACGTGCGTGCCGGTGAGCCGGAGGTGCTCGCGGATGAAGGTGACCAGCAGCGTCCTCTCCTCGACCTCGGCCGCGGCCGGCTTGCCGTTGACCTTCATGGAAATCTTCACCGCCATGCAGCCTCCTTGGAGATGGTGTTGTTTCGCGGGGGGAAGCGAATCGTAGCCAAGCCGCCGCACGGCGGCAATGTTGCACCGCCACATGAAGACGGTCGGGCCGATCCGCGTCCCGCAAGCTCCCTGCAAGCGCGGAGAAAGGGGGTCGCAAGCTCCTCCCCGCAGTATGGCGACCAGCAGTGCGGTCGTGGACCCTCCACCCGGCCGTGTCTCCTTGGGCCCGCGTCGCGCGGGCCCTTTCTTTTTGCGGCGATATCATGGCCGATGTGCGCATTCTGATCGTCGAAGACGACGCGACGCTGGCGAGCGGCATCGCGCGCATCCTGGAAGGCGAGGGCCATGCCGTCGATGTCGTGTCGCGGGGCGAGCAGGCGGTGCTCGGCGTGGGCCAGGAGCGCTTCGACATGATGATCCTCGACATCGGCCTGCCGGGCATCGACGGCTTCGAGGTGCTGCGCCGCCTGCGCGGCACCGGGCACAGGCTCCCGGTGCTGGTGCTCACCGCGCGCGACGCGCTGGATGACCGGGTGCGCGGCCTCGACCTCGGCGCCGACGACTACCTGGCGAAGCCCTTCGCCATGCCCGAGCTCGCGGCGCGCGTGCGCGCGCTGGTGCGCCGCTCGCAATCGCAGACCGGGCCGCGCATCGTGCACGGGCCGCTCGCGCTGGACACGCTCGCGCGCCGCGCGCAGCTCGCCGGCGAACCGCTCGAACTCGCTGCGCGCGAGTGGGCGGTGCTCGAGGTGCTGCTCTCGCGCGTCGAGAAGATCGTTTCCAAGGAATCGATCATCCAGGCGCTGGCGAGCTGGGGCGAGGAGCTGACCCCAAACGCGATCGAGGTCTACGTCTCGCGCCTGCGCGCCAAGCTCGAGCCTTCCGGCATCAGGATCCGCACCGTGCGCGGCTTCGGCTACATGCTCGAGGAGTTCAAAGAGGCCGGGCTTGGCCGCTAGCCTGCGCGGCCACCTGCTGAGGATGCTCCTGCCGCCGGTCGCGGCGCTGCTCGCGCTGGGCGCGGCGAGCGCCTATTTCCTCTCGCTCGGGCCGGGCAGCGACGCCTACGACCAGGCGCTCGGCGACTTCGGCCTGGCGCTCGGCGAGCGCATTCGCGCCGCCGACGGCGCGATCAGCTTCGACCTGCCGCGCGCCGCCGAGCGGCTGCTGCGCACCGACAAGTACGACAAGGTCTACTACCAGGTGCTCGGGCCCGACGGCGCGCCGCTCGCGGGCGACGCCGGGTTGCCGCCGGTTCCGCCGTCGCGCCGGCTCGAGGAGGGCGCCGCCGCCTACGACGACGTCTATCTGGGCAGCGAGATCAGGGTCGTCGCGCAGCTCGTTCCCTGCGGCAGCGGGACCTGCATCGTTCAGGTCGCCGAAACCACCAACAAGCGACGGCATCTCGCCCGCGGCATCGTGCTCTCGAGCGTCGCGCCGGCGCTGCTGATCGCGTTGCTCGCGCTGGCGATCGTCTGGTTCGGCGTCAAGCGGGGCCTCGCGCCGCTCGAGGACCTGTCGGCCGACATCCGCGCGCGCTCGG
>JBFLYF010000442.1:0-2116 GCA_040756795.1 Pseudomonadota bacterium | reverse complement strand
CCTGCTGCGAGACGTGGATCGTCTCGATCGGCGTCGCGGCGAGCCCGCGCCAGGCGCCGACGCGCTCCAGGATCAGCCGGCTCGCGTGCGACAGCGCGATGGGGCGAAAGAAATTCGAGGAGGTTTTCTTTTCGACCAGAACGACCGATTTTCCCCAGTGGGACAAGGCCAGGGCGAGAACACAACCCACGGGTCCGCTGCCGCGGATCTCGATCTCAGCGCGCATCGCGCTTCAGCGCCTCGATCTCCGCGATGCTCTTGGGCGCCTCGGCCGTCAGCACCTCGCAGCCGCCCTCGGTGACCAGCACATCGTCCTCGATGCGCACGCCGATGCCGTGCAGCCGCTCGGGCACGTCGGCCGCCGCGCGGATGTACAGGCCGGGCTCGACGGTGAGCGTCATGCCCGGGGCGAGCGTGCGCCACTTGCCGGCGCGCTTGTATTCGCCCGCGTCGTGCACGTCCAGCCCCAGCCAGTGCCCGGTGCGGTGCATGTAGAAGCGCTTGTAGGTCTCCTTCTCGAGCACCTCCTCCAGGCTCCCGGCGACGAGCTTGAGCTCGCGCAGGCCTTCGGCGAGCACGCGCACCGCCGCCTCGTGCGGCTCGTTCCAGGCCGCGCCCGCGCGCACCCTGCCGATCGCCGCGGCCTGCGCGGCGAGCACGAGCTCGTAGATCTCGCGCTGCGCGCCCGAGAAGCGCCCGTTCACCGGGTGCGTGCGCGTGAGGTCGGCGGCGTAGCCGCCGAGCTCGCAGCCGGCGTCGATCAGCACCAGGTCGCCCTCGCGCAGCTGCGAGTCATTCGCCACGTAGTGAAGCACGCAGGCGTTGGCGCCGCCGGCCACGATCGGCCAGTAGGCGGGGAACTGGGCGCCGCTCGAGCGGAACTCGTGCAGCAGCTCCGCCTCCAGCTCGTACTCGAAGCGTCCCGGGCGCGCGGCGCGCATGGCGCGCCGGTGCGCCGCGGCGGAGATGGCGGCCGCGCGCCGCATGAGGCCGATCTCGTGCGCGTCCTTGACCAGGCGCATCTCGTCCACCAGCGCGCGCACGTCGTGCACGCGCTCGGGCGCGCCGACCCCGGCGCGCGCGTTGGCGCGCACGGCGTTCAACCATCCCATCGCGCGCGCGTCCCAGGCCGGATCGCCGCCCACCGGGTAGTAGAGCGCCGGCTGGTCCGCGAGCAGCTCCGCCATCTTGGCGTCGAGCGCCGCGATCGGATGCGCCTCGTCCAGGCCGTAGCGCTCGCGCGCGGCCTCGGGACCGTAGCGAAAGCCGTCCCAGATCTCGCGCTCGGCGTTCTTCTCGCGGCAGAAGAGCAGGCTGCGCGGCTCGCTGCCGGCGACGATCACCAGCGCCGCCTCGGGCTCGGCAAAGCCGGTGAGGTAGTAGAAGTGGCTGTCGTAGCGGTACGGGAAATGCGTGTCGCGGTTGCGCAGGCGCTCGGGCGCCGTGGGCACCAGCGCGACGCCCGCCTGCATGGCGAGCGCGAGGCGCGCGCGGCGCGCGCCGTGCAAGCGGGAATCCAGATCGTTCGCCTTCATGCCCGGTTCAGCCTCGCCTCCAGCGCCGCCAGTCGCTCCGCGGTGCCGACGTCGCTCCAGAGTCCGTGGTAAAGCTCCCCCGAGACCGCGCCGCGCCCGGCGGCCTCGCGCCACAGGGGCGCGAGCTGCGCCTTCTGCCCGGCGCGGATCCCGGCGAGCAGCCGCGGCGAGAGCACCGCGATGCCCGCGTAAGTGTAGCGCGGCGCCGGGCCGTTTCCGACCCGGCCGCGCTCGAGCGTGAAGTCCCCCTGCGGATGATGCGGCGGGTTGGGCACCAGCACCAGGTGCGAAAGCCGCTCCCCGAGGGCGAGACGCGCGAGCCCCGCGAAATCGAAATCGCACCAGATGTCCGAGTTCACGAGCAGGAACGGCTCGGCCCCGAGCAGCGGCAGGGCCTGCGCGATGCCGCCCGCGGTCTCGAGCGGCTCGGTCTCGCGCGACCACTCGATGCGCACGCCCTGCCGCTCGCCGCTGCCGAAGCGCCCGGTGATTCTCTCGGCGAGGTGCGAGACGTTGATCACGGCGCGGCGAAAGCCCGCGGCGGCCAGGCGCTCGAGGTGGCGCGCGAGCAGCGGCTTTCC
>JBFLYF010000441.1:0-2125 GCA_040756795.1 Pseudomonadota bacterium | reverse complement strand
GGCGCGCCGCTTTCGTCGAACACGATGGCGCGCGAGCTGGTGGTTCCCTGGTCGAGCGCGAGGACGTGGCGCATGGCGAGCGGATTCTAACTGCTAGAATCCCCCGCTCGCAGGGAGAGGCGGAGCATGAAAATCCACGAATACCAGGGCAAGGAGATCTTCCGCAAGTACGGCGTCGCGACGCCGCGCGGGTTCCCTGCATTCAGCGTCGACGAGGCGCTCGAGGCGGCGACGAAGCTCGGCGGCAGCGTCTGGGTGGTGAAGGCGCAGATCCACGCCGGCGGCCGGGGCAAGGGCGGCGGGGTGAAGGTCGCCCGGTCGCTGGCCGATCTGAAGCGCTTTTCCGAGCAGATTCTCGGAATGCAGTTGGTGACCCATCAGACCGGTCCCGCCGGGCAGAAGGTGCGGCGGCTGCTGATCGAAGAGGGCGCCGACATCGCCAAGGAGCTCTACGTGGGGATGCTGGTGGACCGCGTCACGCAGCGCGTGTGCCTGCTCGCCTCGAGCGAGGGCGGCATGGACATCGAGGAGGTGGCGGCGAAGACGCCGGAGAAGATCCACAAGGTTTTCATCGATCCTGTTTCGGGTTTGACTCAAGCGGATGCCTTGCAGGTGGCGGGGAAAATCGGGATTCCTGAAGGTTCCAGGCCTCAGGCCGCAACCCTCCTGCAAAGCCTCTACAAGTGCTTCGACGAGACCGATGCTTCGCTTGCAGAGATCAACCCGCTGATCTTGACGAAGCAGGGCGCGGTGGTGGCGCTCGACTCGAAGCTCAATTTCGACGACAACGCGCTCTTCCGCCATCCGGAGATCGTCGCGCTGCGCGACCTCGACGAGGAGGATCCGCTCGAGATCGAGGCCTCGAAGCACGACCTCTCTTACATCTCGCTCGACGGCGACATCGGCTGCATGGTGAACGGCGCGGGCCTCGCCATGGCGACCATGGACACGATCAAGCTCTACGGCGCCGAGCCCGCCAACTTCCTCGACGTCGGCGGCGGCGCCACCACGGAGAAGGTGACCGCGGCCTTCAAGATCATGCTGTCCAACCCGAAGGTGAAGTGCATCCTGGTGAACATCTTCGGCGGCATCATGAAGTGCGACACCATCGCCGCGGGCGTGGTGTCGGCGGCGAAGGAGGTGCACCTGTCGGTGCCGCTCGTGGTGCGCATGAAAGGCACCAACGAGGACCTCGGCAAGAAGATCCTCGCCGACTCCGGGCTGCCGATCATCTCGGCGGGCAACATGGCCGAGGCGGGCGAGAAGGCGGTCGCCGCCGTGAAAGGGCGCGCATGAGCATCCTGATCGACAGCAACACGAAGGTCGTCACGCAGGGCATCACCGGCAAGACCGGCCAGTTCCATACCCAGGCGAGCCGCGCCTACGCCAACGGCAAGAATTGCTATGTGGCGGGGGTCAACCCGAAGAAGGCCGGTGAAAGCTTCGAAGGCATTCCAATATATAAATCCGTAGCCGAGGCAAAAAAGCAGAGCGGCTGCAACGTCTCGGTGATCTACGTCCCGCCGCCGTTCGCGGCGGACGCGATCTGGGAAGCGGTGGAAGCGGACCTGGATCTCGCGATCTGCATCACCGAGGGCATCCCGGTGCGCGACATGGTGAAGGTGCGCGAGCGCATGCGGCAGGAGAAGCGCAGGACGCTGCTGCTCGGGCCCAACTGCCCGGGCGTGATCACGCCGGAGGAGCTCAAGATCGGCATCATGCCGGGCCATATCCACAAGAAGGGCCGGGTCGGCGTGGTGTCGCGCTCGGGCACGCTCACCTACGAGGCGGTGGGCCAGCTCACCGAGCTCGGCATCGGGCAGTCGACCGCGGTCGGCATCGGCGGCGACCCGGTGAACGGCCTGAAGCACGTCGACGTGCTCAGGCTCTTCAACGACGACCCGGACACCGACGCCGTGATCATGATCGGCGAGATCGGCGGCTCGGACGAGGAGACCGCGGCGCAGTGGGTGAAGGCGAACATGCGGAAGCCCGTGGTCGGCTTCATCGCCGGGGTCACCGCGCCGCCGGGCAAGCGCATGGGCCATGCCGGCGCCATCATCTCCGGCGGCAAGGGCACCGCGCAGGAGAAGCTCGCCGTGATGGAAGCCTGCGGCATCAAGGT
>JBFLYF010000440.1:0-2130 GCA_040756795.1 Pseudomonadota bacterium | reverse complement strand
TCGTCGCGCACCTGGGCAACGGGGCGTCGCTGTGCGCCATGGAGCGCCGCCGCAGCCAGGCCACCTCGATGGGCTTTACGGCGGTCGACGGGCTGATGATGGGCACGCGCACCGGCGCGCTCGACCCCGGCGTGCTGCTCTACCTGATGGACCGGCACCACATGGACGCGCGCTCGCTCGAGCGCATGCTCTACAAGGAGTCGGGCCTGCTCGGCGTCTCCGGCATCTCGCAGGACATGCGCGAGCTGCTCGCCAGCCGCGAGCGGGAGGCGCGCGAGGCGGTCGACCTGTTCTGCTACCGCCTGGTGCGCGAGGTGGGCGCGCTCGCCGCGGTGCTCGGCGGCATCGACGCGCTCGTCTTCACCGGCGGCATCGGCGAGCACGCGGCGCCGGTGCGGGAAAGAGCCTGCCGCGCGCTCGGCTGGCTCGGCCTCGAGTTCAACGCCGAGGCGAACGCCGTGGGCGCGAGCGTCATCTCCAGGCCCTGCAGCCGGGTCACGGCGCTCGTCCTGCCGACCAACGAGGAATGGATCATCGCGAGGCACACCGCGCGCAGCCTGGAGGAGGCTGCCGCATACGCATGAAAGAGACTGAGCCATGAACGCACCCATCGAGCCCGGGAAACTCGCCGACATCGGCGATGTCAGCGCCAGCCTGCGCGACGTCGCGGCCGGCGCCGAATACGGCCGCAGCTATCTGGGCGGCCTCGCCGGCCTGGCGGCGATCCACGCCGGATCGGTGCGGCAGGTCGTGGAGCGGCTGGGTGCGCGCCAGACTACGGCGGCGAGTGCGGTCACCGAGGCGTTGCAGCGGGCGAAGCCCGGCGACTATTCCGACTACCTCGCCGACGCCTGGGAGCGCTGGCTGCTGTTTCTCGACATCCTGCGGCGGCGCGGCAACCAGTTCGTCAGGCACGAGGAGCAGGGCTGCCCGCCCGTGCTCGCCTACCAGTACGACGTGGTCGTCGACGGCGCGACGCTCGAGCGCCCGGTGAACTACTCGCTGGTCGCGATCCGTCCGCCCGAGGGCGTGAGGCTGCGCGAGAACGCGCGGCCCTACATCATCATCGACCCGCGCGCCGGCCACGGCTCCGGCATCGGCGGCTTCAAGAGCGAGAGCGAGGTCGGCGTCGCGCTGCACGGCGGGCACCCGGTGTACTTCTGCATCTTCACCACGCACCCGACGCGCACGCAGACGCTCGCCGACGTGACGCGGGCCGAGGCGCACTTCGTGCGCGAGGTGCAGCGGCGCCATCCCGGCAGCCCCAAGCCGGTGGTGATCGGCAACTGCCAGGGCGGCTGGGCGGCGATGCTGCTCGCCGCGACCAACCCCGACCTGACCGGCCCGGTGGTGGTGAACGGCACGCCGCTTTCCTATTGGGCGGGCACGCGCGGCAGGAACCCGATGCGCTACATGGGCGGGCTGCTCGGCGGCATCGTTCCGGCGCTGCTGCTGGCGGACCTGGGCAACGGCCAGTTCGACGGCGCGCACCTGGTGCTCAATTTCGAGAACCTCAACCCGGGCAACGCCTGGTGGAAGAAGTACTACGACGTCTACGCCAACACCGAGCAGGAGGCCGAGCGCTACCTCGAGTTCGAGCGCTGGTGGTCGGGGTTCTATTTCATGAACGAGAGCGAGATGCGCTGGCTGCTCGAGAACCTGTTCGTCGGCAACCGGCTGGGTCGCGGCGGCGCGCAGCTCGACAGCCGCATGCACGTCGACCTGCGCAACATCCGCGCGCCGATCATCGTGTTCGCCTCGCACGGCGACAACATCACCCCGCCGCCGCAGGCGCTGAACTGGATCACCGACGCCTACTCCAGCGTGCTCGACATCAAGGCGCGCGGCCAGCGCATCGTCTACACGGTGCACGACAGCGTCGGGCACCTGGGCATCTTCGTCTCCTCGGCGGTGGCGAAGAAGGAGCACAGGGAGATCGTCTCGACGCTGAAGGCGATCGAGGCCATGGCGCCGGGGCTGTACGAGATGAAGATCGTGGAGGAGATCGGCGAGGGCCGCGACAAGCGCTTCGTGATCGACTTCGAGGAGCGCAGCATCGCGGACCTGCACGCGCTGGACGACGGCTACGACGACGAGAAGGCTTTCGAGGCCGTGGCGCGGCTCTCGCAG